>NZ_JACJEY010000039.1:0-44885 GCF_014164295.1 Pseudoalteromonas sp. SG43-7 | reverse complement strand
TGGTCAGGAAAGTCACGAGATTGGTCAATGATAAACGAAGTAAATTTGAATCCTGAGAAAAAAGAAGAAATGCGGGCGGCATAAAATTTAACTTGAGGCGACAACTAACTTGAAAAACTCCGCTAGTTCATATTCTTGCAATGCCTTTTCAATTATTTCTTTATTTCCATCTTCGGTTTCAATAACCATTCGAACCATATGTCCATCTTGTTCAATCTTTACTTTTGCCTCTTGATCTGGATATTTTTCTCGAAGAACTGTACCAAAATAACTTAAAATACCAATTCCAGCACTATGGAACTCAGGCGGAAATTCTATAGAGCGGTTTATTACTACCTGTTTTTCAGCAATTCCGAGTTCAGATTCAATATCTATAACTTCAAGTGCTCCATCATCAAAAGAAACACCGATAATTACAAAAGGGTGTGATTGAGATAAAGGTGCTAGTGCTTGCAATTCTTCAACTGTTTTTTCAAAATTTGCAGACATCATGCTTCTTCGCTTATCTCCGTGAATAGCTTCTTCAGCGTCTGCAGTTAACATTACGGCAACAGGTATATTAATCACGGAGTTTTTATAAGCTATAGGCGTTGTACTAAATAACCAACGGTTTACCAAATCTCTATGTGTAATAAACCTTACTGATATATCTTTTAAGCAATCTCCAAGATAGCCATAATATTTTCTGTTATTACGGTCATCCGCTAAGTATCTTCGAGATGAAACCCATTCTGAATTTTTTATTATTTCTTCCCAGCAACCAAATAGTTTCCTAGGGTTAATCTCGTCATTAATTTCGTTCCTAAAACGGTCAGGAGTTTTACGGATATTTTCTAATGTAACTTGGCTAATAAAGCTCTTTATATCGTTAAATTGGCTTATATGTTTATCTAATTGCGTCCAAGAACCCTCAAAACTAATAACTTTTCTAATGTACATAATTTCCCTATTTAGGTGCTGACTAACTTAAAACTTTAAGAATCTTATTGAACACCATTTTGGTGGTTTATAACACACCAAAACGGCATATATTACATACTCAGATAATTTCACTATTAATTACTTTTGTAAACAAGTAATTAAAATAGCACGAATTCAAAGTTTGTTATTTTGCACCAAAACGGCGGTTAATAATGTTATCGGACAAAATTAGGCTTCTACTCAAAGAAGTAGGAATAAATTTAACGTTTTCAATGACTGCTTCACGCTCATAGTTGCCATTGAAGCTTATAAAAACAAAAAAGAGCAAAGCTTTCACTTTACTCTTTTATTAAGCACTAAATATTAGTAGCTTCTTGTTATTTTAACTTAATAGCCTTAGCTTCAATATCAATTAACCCTTGCTTAAACAAACCACCAATGGCTTTTTTATAATTTGCTTTACTGGTTGAGAAAACTTTTTTAATTGTCTCAGGATCCGATTTATCACCTAAAGCAATAACACCGCCTTCGGATTTTAATCTATCCATTATTTTCTCACCCAAGTCACTTACTTTTGCCATACCTGGTTTTTCAAGAATAACGTCAATTTTTCCGTCTTCGCGTACTTTTTGAATAAATCCAGTTAAGCGTTGGCCAACAAACATGTTTTTAAACACCATGTTGTAAAATATAACGCCGTAATGTGCTTCTTCTATTAATACTTTATAGCCAATATCGGTTTTACCAGCGACAATTAATTGTACTTCTTGTAGCGGCGCGTACTCAGGCTCCGTTTTATTGATAAAACGATTAAAGTTATTCGATGCACAAATACGGCCACTGGCGTTATCTAAATACAAACGTACTAAATAAGAATAGCCTTCTTGCATTCTTGGCTTTTGTTCGTTGAACGGTGCCAGTACATCTTTATCAAGCCCCCAATCTAAGAATGCGCCAATGCTGTTGATTTCTTTAACACGAAGTAGGGCGTATTCACCTACTTGAGCTAACGGCTTTTTAGTTGTTGCAGTGGCGAGATTAGCGTTATCTAAAAAGATAAATACGCTGACACTGTCGCCAGCTTCTAGCTCATGTTTAATTTCACTGCTTGGTAAAAAAACTTCACCCAGATCATGACCATCAAGGTACGCGCCTTCGTTACTTACTTCGTTAACGAATAGGGTTTGGGTGGTTCCAAGGTAACTCATAATTATTCCTGTTCTGGCTTTTTACGACGGCGCATTGGTGCATCACCATCAATATTAAGAGGGGCTTTGATTGGCGCTTGTGGCTTTTTAGGTTTTGCTTTGCGTTTAGTCACAGCTTTTACTTTAGGCTTTACATTTTCTTGTGCTTTAGCCCATGTTGCATCAGGTTTTGGTTCGCGTAAACCTTTAAACTTACCTTTTAACCCTGCAACGGTATGAAACTCAAGTTCATCATTTAAGAATGATTTAATTGCTTTATAGCTTAACCAATCTTTAGGACCGACCAGTGAAATAGCGGTACCTTTAAAGCCAGCTCGACCAGTTCTACCTATACGATGCACATACTCTTCAGCGTGTTTAGGTAAATCAAAATTGATTACATGAGTTACGCTCAGTAAATCAAGACCACGAGAGGCAACATCGGTGGTTATTAAAATTTTAAAGTTTTCACGGCTAAAGCCGTCCATGATATCTAAACGTTTATTTTGGGCTAAATCACCTGCTAATGCTTGGGCTTTAAAACCTTTAGCATTAAGTGATTCGCTTAAACGGCTGGTATCTGTACGAGTCGCTGTAAATATAATGCATTGCCCGACCTCGTCTTGCTTTAAAAAATGCTCAAGTAGCGCTTCTTTATGATCAAGATGATCAGCTAAATATAAGCTTTGTTTAATATCTGAATGTTGTTCGTTAGCCGCACTAAGGGTAATTTGTTTTGGCTTTTTCAGTAAATTACGTGATAACGCATCGACTTGTGCATGATCCAGTGTCGCTGAAAACAATAATGTTTGGCGCAGGCGATGATCAGCTTGCTCGTTGATCATCTTTAACTGTGCAGTAAAACCTAAATCTAAAATACGGTCAGCTTCATCAAAAATAAGTAACTCAAGGCCACTTAATTGTAATGAACGCTGAGTTAAGTGATCGGCTAAACGACCCGGTGTAGCAATAACAAATTGCGGGTCGTTACGCAGTGCTTTAATTTGATCATTAAAGTTTTCACCGCCTAATATTTTCACCGCTTTAATATTAGTACCTGCAATTAGCAGGCGAAGTTGGGTAAATACTTGGGTCGCCAGTTCACGAGTAGGCGCCACAATAAGCACACGAGGATCACGTTTACTGAGCGCCTTTTGTTTCATAACCCGTTGAACAGCAGGTAATAAAAATGCCAAGGTTTTGCCCGACCCAGTTTTAGACTGGGCGAAAATGTCATGGCCTGCCAGTGCGGTGGGCACTGCATGGGCCTGAATATCAGTGGGCTGGGTGATCCCTTGATGCGCTAATTGTGTTTCAAGGCGAGTATCAATCCCAAGATCAGTAAAATGCAAAGTGTGTTTCTCCAAAATGAGCAATTTGTTTGGGTATAAATAATTTCGCTATTATAGCGCAGTCCCGAGTGCGGCTAATAGTAAAAAGCCAATTATCACTGCTTTTTTTGCATTTAATTAGAAAAAGCGTAAAATACGCGCCCTCAATATGTATTATGCGCCGGATTTACGATTCGGTTACCGCCAATAACGGCTAAAGCAAAATAGGAATCACCATGACTGCTGTCCATAAAGACAATGTAACCAGCGAGCACTTTGTTGTATGTGCACTTTATAAGTTTGTTTCTTTACCTGAATTCGAAGCCCTACGCCAACCATTGTTAGATGTGATGGAAGCCAATGAAGTACGTGGTACTTTATTAATTGCCGCAGAAGGTATCAACGGCACAGTTTCTGCCAAGCGTGAAGGCATTGACAACCTTTTAAGCTGGTTAGACAGCCAACCAAACCTTGATAACATTGTTAGCAAAGAATCATTTGATGATGAATGCCCGTTTTACCGTACTAAGGTAAAACTAAAAAAAGAAATCGTCACAATGGGTGTTGAAGGGATTGATCCGCTGAAAGTGGTTGGCAGTTATGTAAAACCACAAGATTGGAATGCATTGATCTCAGATCCTGAGGTTATTTTAGTTGATACCCGTAACGATTATGAAATCGAAATTGGTACTTTTCAAAACGCAGTAGACCCAAATACTAAAACATTCCGCGAGTTTCCGCAGTGGGCAAAAGAAAACCTCGATCCGAGCAAACATAAAAAAGTAGCTATGTTTTGTACTGGTGGTATTCGCTGTGAAAAATCAACTGCTTACATGAAAGAGCAAGGTTTTGAAGATGTGTACCATCTTGAAGGCGGCATTTTAAAATACCTAGAAGAAGTGCCAAAAGAAGAAACCATGTGGGAAGGTGAGTGCTTTGTATTTGATAATCGCGTAGCAGTCGATCACGACTTGCAAAAAGGCTCATACGATCAATGTCATGCGTGTCGTATGCCAATCACTGAAGACGAAAAACTCAAACCAGAGTACATGGAAGGTGTCTCGTGTCATCATTGTATTGATGATGTTACCGACGAACAACGTGAACGATTTGCTGAGCGTCAAAAGCAAATTGAATTAGCGCAAGCTCGTGGCGAAGGCCATATTGGCAACGAAGCACAAGCCGTTTTACAAAAGCGTAAAGAAGCTAAAAAAGCGCAAAAAGACGCACAGCGTAAAAAGTAATTTAGTAGAGCTATTACTACCGTTTTATAAAGCCTCAGCGTTGTCTGGGGCTTTTTTAAGGTAACCAAGATTGAATGAATTTTAATCGTTAGGTTTTTATTGCACGATAACAGTCCCCATCATAAGGTAAGATATTATGTTTCGAATCATCTCAATCTTTGCAGCTATGCTGCTTTCAACTAATTCTTTTGCTGCAAGTACAGCACAAGAGCTTTTTTCAACAATAAACTTGCGCTTGAGTTACATGGAAGATGTTGCGCTTTATAAGAGTAATAATAACCAAGCCATTGAAGATAAAGAGCGTGAGCTAATTGTTATTAACAATGCAAGTTTGTCAGCAGAAAAACAAGGCTTAAACAAAGAAAGTGTCCTCGCGTTTTTTCGTGCCCAAATATCTGCGGCTAAGGCTATACAATACAGATACCGCGCTGACTTGCTTAGTAAGCCAACAGATAAAGAGCCTAGAAATTTAGATACTGTTATCCGTCCTGCGCTGATAAAGCTAGGGAAAGACATCAATATTGAACTTACACAGTATTTACGTCATGGAGGCGTTTTTTCACAGCAAGAATTTAAAGTTTTTGAACGCACACTAAATTCTCGATATTTAACACGAGCAGACAAAGAGATGTTATTTAACGCCTTGATTGAAATCAGGCTTCAATAATATAAATTTTTATACTAGCAGGTAAGCGTTAATCTATAACAATAGGACAGGCACAAATTTTTAAAAATCATAGCTTTAAGCACAGTTATTACATCAGTGATTAAGCTATTAGTATTTTATGATTCGAGCAACAGCAACTTTATTGATTTAGTATTCAGATCCGGTTATTACCATTGCGTATCCCGTGGCGTGCGTCGTGAATTTTTATGTGGTGAATACCTGTTTTCGGTAAATGATTATGATAGGTGTCATCTTAAGTTCTAAATAAGCGTGTTAACACGGTGATGTTTTTATTAAATCACCATGTATACATGCCAACTTTAGATTAATGTTTTTAAATGCGCTTCGGCGGCATTGGTGAGCTGTTCAGGTGTCATATCTTTGGCGTTATCTACAGCAATAGTGCATTGCTCTAGTGTGTACACATCTTTTTTATACATAAAAATCAGCGGCTCACAACCGTCCTCTTTAGCTTTTGCTGATGTCCAATAAACGGCTGAAAATTCAACATTGCCATGTTCGTAAGACTCAACGCTAACTTCTCCGCTGTGATCGAATTGTAGTTGTTTAGAAAGCTGTTCACTAATGTTGATCAGGTTGACCAAAAATACGGCTTCTTGGTGTGTAATACCATGTATATCGGTAAATTTTTGCTTAAACATAATTGTCCTTTTAAATATAAACTAGCAGGAGGGACCCTAATAAAAACTATTGTTGCATACTATACCTGTTTGCCCACTTACTCAAAAGTACTTAGCAATAAATTAGATATTTTGGACCACTTTCAGGGTTTATTAATCCGTAAATTCAACAATTTTTAGTTCTAAAAGCTCAAACTATCATTATGAGTAAATTTAAGACAATACCTTATTCTGACCAATTAGGCTGTTTATGTATAGGGTCTTTATAGCTAGTTAGCCTCTTAGTATTAAATACACGGCTATAGTTACTTTCCCCTATAAAGGTATTTCAACGTATTGTTTTGACAGTTAATCGAACTAGACTTTTTATTGATCAAAACACTGTTACACTGCGTACCATAATGGAAATAATAATTAATTAGGTGATCTTTTTGAAATTACGAGTTCTTTTAGTCAGTGTTTTTATTACTTGTTCAGCGGTAATGCCATCGGCATTTGCTGCTAATGTAATTGTTGAACCTGTTGCGATGGAACGTGCAAAAGAGCAAGTTCAAGCGGTTGGTAATGCTGAAGCGATTCGCTCTGTTATCCTCTATCCTGCAGTGGGGGATAAAGTGACGGCTGTGCATTTTAAACCCGGTGATCAGGTAACCGCAGGTACTATTTTGTTAGAGCTCGATTCGCGCAGACAAAAAGCGGCGCTTAATGAAGCGAAAATAAAGCTTGCAGATAGTGAACGAATACAAACACGTTTGCAGCAAAGTCATGCTAAAGGCGCGGTGCCAAAAAGCGATCTAGATGATGCAAAAACCGTGTATGAGTTAGCTAAGGTTGCGGTGACTAAAGCCGAAACCGAATTAGAAGATCGCCAAGTACGAGCGCCTTTTAGTGGCACCATGGGGTTAACGGATGTCGAAGTTGGCGATCGAATTACCACTCAAACAGCCATCGCCAGTATTGATGATACTCGTTCGTTATACATTAATTTTAATGCACCAGAGTCGGCTATTACAATGCTTAGAACTAGCGGTAATGTGACTGTGATGCCGTGGCAAGGAAGCGATGCGATCAATGCGCAAGTCGCTTATCTTGACTCACGCATTGATCCACAAACACGTACGCTGCGTGTCAAAGCAAAACTGGATAATGCACAAGCACAATTTTTACCGGGTATGAGTTTTAGAGTACATATTGAGGTATTAGGGCAGAGTTTAGCTGCAGTGCCTGAAGCTGCACTTTTATGGGGGGCAACTGGCCCCTATGTATGGAAAAGTGTTGAGCAAAAGGCAACTCGCGTTGATGTTAAAATCCAGCAACGTTTAGCGGGTCGTTTGCTCGTATCTGGGCCTTTAAACGAAGGTGATATTTTGGTAGTTGAAGGCGTACAACGTTTACGCCCAGCGCAAGAGCTTAATTATATCAAGCCGCTTGCAGCTGCGCAGGAGTAGGTATGAAACAACAACCTATGATGCAAGATCTCCCTTCAATGGCCATTCGCCGACCTGTTCTTATTGTGGTACTCAATCTACTGATCATTATTGCGGGTATTGCGGCCATTGCCGGGGTTGAAGTTCGTGAACTACCTGATGTTGATACGCCAAGGATCACGGTGTCGGCTTCATTTCCTGGGGGCTCTCCAGAGACTGTTGATACCGAAGTAACCAGTAAACTTGAAGGGGCGGTAGCCCGCGTAAGTGGTGTAAAAACCATTCGCGCACAAAGTGAAGAAGGTAACGCACGGATTGTTGTTGAGTTTCGTGCTGGTGTTGACCTTGATGATGCTGCGAATGAAACCCGTGAGTCGGTAGCACGTGTGCAACGTGAGTTGCCTGAAGAAGTTGAGCGCGTTTCTATTATCAAGGCTGATAATGATGCTGAGGCGGTTGTATCGCTAACCGTATCAAGCGATACCATAGCCCTTGAAGCGTTGACTGAACTGGTTGAGGTTGATTTAGCACCGCAGTTTTTAACCATTCCAGGTGTGGCCGATGTACGTTTAAATGGTGACCGAAAACGTGTTTTACGGGTGCGTCTTGATCCACTTAAATTAACCAGTTTTAATTTAACCGTTCCTGATGTAGCCCAAGTACTGCGCCAAGCGCCATTTGACGTACCGGCCGGTAGTTTGAAATCGACAGATCAACAAATTATAGTGCGCGCAGATGCAACCTCAGTTACCGCTGAGCAAGTGGCCGATATTATAATTCGTGATGGTACGCGTATTGGTGATATTGCGGCGGTGTATTTTGGTCCTGCGGATCCTCGCTCTATGGTGCGCTTAAACGGCCAGCCAGTGATTGGCATGGAAGTTATACGTCAAGCACAGTCAAATACCATTGAAATATCTGACGAAGTATTAAGTTTATTAGCAAAAATGCAAACGCGTTTTCCGGAGCTGAAATTTACTTTAACTTCTGATGATGCACAATTTATCAGGAGCTCAGTTGATGAGGTGATTTACTCACTGGTGTTAACTGTGCTGCTGGTGATCATTACATTATGGGTATTTATCGGCTCTTGGCGCGCGACTTTAGTGCCTGCATTTGCAATTCCTGTTGCCTTGGTTGGTTCATTAGCGTTGATATGGGCACTGGGTTTTTCAATCAATATACTTACTTTGCTGGCATTAGTGTTAGCAACGGGGCTGATTGTTGATGATGCGATTGTGGTCAGCGAAAACATTCAACGTCAACGCGGTTTAGGCCTTGGCCGCCGTGCTGCTGCGGTAATTGGCACGCGAGAAGTGTTTTTTGCTGTTGTCGCAACGACAGCGGTGTTAGCGGCGGTATTTGTTCCTATCGCTTTTTTACCCTCAACCGCAGGGCGATTATTTAGGGAGTTTGGTGGGGTACTGGCGGGAGCGGTGATCATTTCAAGCTTTGTAGCGCTTTCATTAGTGCCAGCGCTCACCTCAAAGCTAAAACTCAAACAAGGTGGTAAACACCCATTTGCTAAAATAGGTCATTGGCTTGCTAATATTTATACTAAAACCATTCATTGGGTGCTTGATCATGCGTGGCTTACGTTTATAGCTAGTATATTAGTCGCTGCGGGTTCGGGTGCTTTGTATCTCAATTTAGATAATGAATTACTGCCTTCAGAAGATCGCGGAAAAATACGTATCTTTGCTCGGGGCCCTGACGGTGTTGGTTTGAATTTTATGGACCGTCAAGCAATGCAAATGGAAGATATTTTGCTGCCGTATGTGCAAAGCGGCGAAATTGAATCTATTTATACTGTTGTAGGGCAGTGGGATCCAAATATTGTGTTTATTACCGTGCCTTTAAAACACTGGGATGAGCGTCATTTTTCACAGCAAGAGATCATTAATAAAATTCGAGGTCCGCTGGCTAATATTCCTGGGGCGGCAGGTTATCCGTCTGGGTCAAATAGTTTAAATTTACGCGGTCAAGGTGGCGGTATTGAGCTGGCACTATTAGGGCAAGATTACCTGCAGATTTATAAGGCCGCACAAGATTTTGCTGCACAGGTTGAGCAGACTATCCCGTCGATTGACAACGTGCGTATTTCATATCAGCCATCACAGCCGCAATTGCGCGTTAATATTGATAGACGTCGTGCAGAGGAATTAGGAGTGTCACTGAGTGATATATCAATCACCTTACGTGCTGCGATAAATGGCGATGATATTGCAGATTTAAATATTGGTGACCAATCGGTACCGATTATTCTGCAAGCACAAAATCAAACCATTAAAGATCCCAGTGATCTCGCTAATTTATATATCAGTGCAAATAACGGTCAGTTAGTACCACTGAGTAGCGTTGCAACCATTACAGAAGAAGGTGTTGCCGCCGAGCTTGAACGCCACGCACAGCGTCGTGCTATCGAGCTTGATATGGAACTGCCGGCGGACATGAGTATTGCACAGCTGGTATCGCAACTACGTGATATTTCGGAGCAAACGCTACCAAGTGGCATTAGCTTGGCATTTAAAGGTGAAGCATTAACCTTTGAAGAAACTTCTAATGAAGTATTTATCACTTACATACTGGCATTTTTAATCGTATTTTTAGTATTAGCCGCACAGTTTGAAAATGTTAATAGTGCTGTGGTGGTGATGGTAACAGTACCGTTTGGTATTACATCAGCAATTTTAGCGCTGTATTTAACTGGTACTTCGTTAAATATTTACTCGCAAATAGGTTTGGTGATGTTAATTGGCTTAATCGCGAAAAACGCGATTTTGTTAGTTGAATTTGCTGACCAATTGCGCGACCAAGGTTTAACAGTTCGTAAAGCTGTAGAGCAAGCAGCATTAGTACGTTTAAGACCAATTACCATGACCTTGATATCAACCTTACTAGGTGCACTGCCGCTGATATTATCAACCGGGGCAGGTGCTGAGGCACGTAATGCCATTGGCTGGGTCGTGTTTGGTGGCTTGTCTTTAGCGGTGCTATTTACGTTGTACTTAACACCGGTAATTTACTTGGGCTTAGCACGCTTTACTACACCTCGTGGTGATGAAAGTAAGCAACTTGCGCAGGAGCTTGATAAGGTAGAGTAAATCACAATTAAAATAGCCTAATTAACTATTTATCTTTGAAAAATAAGTTAATTAGGCTCACACTTGGGAAAGCTATCCCCAACAGGTTTTTTTTATGCAAGCCGAACAAGTAGAAATCGCGCAGTTTTTAGCACAACACCCGCCTTTTGACAGCCTACCGAGTAAAGCAATCAATGAGCTCGCGCAACAGGTTGAAGTCGCCTATTTTAGAGCGCACACCGATATTTTATTATTTGGTCAAGATATAGCCGATCTTTATGTGATCAGAAGCGGCTCTGTTGAAATGTATCGACGTAATGGGGAACTGGATAATCGTTTAACTACTGCCGGTATATTTGGGCAGATGGGTTTACTGATGAATCGCAAGGTTCGCTTTCCAGCTAAAGCACTTGAAGATACGCTAGTGTATTGCATTAATGTTGAACTATTTAACCGCTATTGCGACGAATTTGATTCATTTGCTGACTATTTTGAAACGGATGGTAATGTTCGTTTACATCAGGCAATTGTTGAACAAGCCGATGGTAATGATTTAACCACGGCAAAAGTAAAATCGCTGATCCACCGTGATGTGGTAACAGTTAATACTGATTCAACGGTGCAACAAGTTGCCCAGCTTATGACTGATGAATCGGTGTCATCGGTTTTAGTTACTGATAGTACCAAACCTATTAACGACGACCCAGAGGAAGATGATGGTCAAGTTGTTGGTATTATCACAGACAAAGATTTACGTACCAAAGTCATTGCTCATGGGCTGGCATTTGACACACCCGCGCATACAATAATGTCTACAAACTTGGTTTTATTAGATGCCAATGCCTATGTTTTCGAAGCTGTACTTGCGATGCTACGTGATAACTTACATCACTTACCGGTGGTCCAAAAACGCCGTCCAATTGGGGTTATTTCTCTTTCTGATATTTTACGCTATGAATCACAAAGCAGCTTGCTATTGGTACGTGGAATACTTGCGCAGCAATCAATTGAAGATTTAACCCACTATGCACGCCAGCTGCCGAATGTGTTTGTACGAATGGTAAATGAAGATGCAAACTCGCATATGATTGGCACGGCAATGGCTGTGATTGGCCGCACTTTTAAACAAAGGTTACTGGTATTAGCCGAAGAAAAGTATGGGCCGCCGCCGGTTGCATACTGTTTTATCGCATTAGGTTCAATGGCGCGGGATGAGCAACTCATTGTTACTGATCAAGATAACGCGCTCATTCTAGATGATGATTATGATGATGAACTTCATGATACGTATTTTCAAAATATTGCCGATTTTGTTTGTGATGGTTTAGCTCAATGCGGTTATACCTATTGTGATGGCGAAATAATGGCGTCATTTAAAAAATGGCGAAAAACACGTGCACAATGGTTTGAGCAATTTGCTCAGTGGATAGAGCTGCCTAAACCGCAAGCCTTACTAAATAGCTCCATATTTTTTGATTTAGACGGGGTGTGGGGTAAAACCAAATGGGCCGATGAGCTTAAAATATTTATTGCCAAACAAAGCAAAGTTAATCGCGTATTTTTAGCTAATATGGCTGCAAATGCTCGCAACAGAACCCCACCATTGGGGTTTTTTAAAGGCTTTGTTATGGAGCACAACGGTCAGCATAAACGTTCTATGAATTTAAAGCGCAGAGGCACAGCGCCGCTTTCAGATGTTATTCGTGTTCACGCATTGGCGGTTGGATCACGTAAGCAAAACTCGTTCGAACGCTTAGAAGATATTATTGAAGCCAAGCTTCTACCACAAGGCAAAGCACAAGATTTGCGAGATGCGCTGGAATATATTGCCATGATGCGGATCCGTCACCAAGCGTGGCAAATTGAACAAGGGGAAGAACCCGACAACGATTTAGACCCTCATTTATTATCGCCTTTTGAGCAGCGTAACTTAAAAGAAGCTTTTGCAATTTTAGAAAAAGCACAAAGCTATTTGAAATTTAGTTACTCAGCAAACTCTGGGGTAAAGTAATTTATGGCTTTCAGAAAGCAAGCAATGATTGACTGGGCAACACGCTATAAAAATTTATTAAGCGGCGCTCAAAATGACACTATCAAACGTTTTTATGGAGCTGCTTTTAGCGATAAATTCGCAGCAATTAAAGATGTGCCATTTGTTGCAATGGACTTTGAAACAACCGGTTTAGATAGCACCAGTGATGATATTGTCAGCGTTGGTTTAATTCCTTTTAATTTACAGCGTATATATTGCAAAGATAGTCGCCATTGGGTGGTGCGCCCTAGGCGTAATTTCAACGAGGGATCCATTGTAATACATGGCATAACACATTCAGAAATTGACGATGCACCGGATTTTAATCATATTATTGAGCCATTATTGCAAGCACTCAGTGGTAAAGTGGTTGTTGTACACTATGGCGCGATTGAGCGGCACTTCTTAAATACTGCACTGTTACTTAGGCTTAACGAGGGGATCAACTTTGCTTTGGTCGATACCATGGAAATTGAACGAAAAGCCTTAAAAGCCAGGCAGGGTTTGCTAGGTTGGTTATTTAATTCTAAGTTAGGATCGCTTAGATTAGGTGATTGTCGCCAGCGCTATTCATTACCTGTGTATAAAAACCATAACGCTTTAACTGACGCTTTAGCAACGGCTGAACTGTTACAAGCACAATTGAGTCACCATTACCGAGAAGATACACCGATCTCGCAGTTATGGAGTTAAAAATTTCTTAACCTGAACTTTGGCTAATAAGCTTAAATAAAAAAACGCCGCAAATTTGCGGCGTTTGTGGTTTTAAATAGCGTTTATTTAGCCGGTAACGGCTCAGTTCTCAGACCTAAAATAAGGCTTAAACACATAAACAGCAAGACGATTGTAAATGGTAAGCCGGTAGAGACCGCACCTGCTTGCAGTGCTTCGATTGCTTGTGTACCACCAATCCACAGTAGCGCGGCTGCGATAGCACCTTCAATAGATGCCCAAAATATGCGTTGTGGTACTGGCGCATCAATTTTCCCGCCAGCAGTGATAGAGTCTATTACTAATGACCCTGAATCAGATGAAGTGATAAAAAACACTAAAACTAATAGCACAGCAATTACAGACAAAATATTAGACATAGGTAATTCATCTAGCATTTGAAACATAGCCATAGGGACATCGGTTAAACCATTTAGGCCAAGTGCGCCAACACCATTGACTACTTGATCAATTGCAATACCGCCGTAAATTGACATCCATAATACTGTAACCAATGTTGGAATAAGTAATACCGCAATCAAAAATTCACGGATAGTACGACCGCGTGATACGCGAGCGATAAACATGCCTACAAACGGTGACCACGAAATCCACCAAGCCCAGTAAAATACAGTCCAGCCATGCATCCATGTTTCGTCTTCACGGCCATGTGGATTACTTAATGGAATGATATTTTCTACATAACCCATAAAGGTGGTAGGAATATTACCCATCGCAACAGCAAAGCCAACTAAGCAAACAAATACCAAAAGGGCAAAAGCAATTAGCATGTTGATATTACTAAGGAGTTTTACACCGCCATCGATACCACGCACAACAGAAATAATAGCCAGTAGGGTAACGCCAACAATAACGAGTATTTGTGAGCCAATGCCACCTTCGAGACCAAACACGTGGTTTATCCCCGCAGACGCTTGCTGAGCGCCTAACCCCAATGATGTTGCCAAGCCAAATAAAGTTGCCAGTACTGCTAAAATATCAATGATATGACCAGGCCAGCCCCATGCTTTATCGCCCAATATAGGGTAAAAAATTGACCGGATAGACAGTGGTAAACCTTTGTTATATGTAAAGAATGATAGTGATAAGCCAACTACAGCATAAATAGCCCAAGGGTGCAGGCCCCAATGGAACATAGTTGCCCCCATTGCCAGTTTTGCAGCTTCTGGGGTGTTGGCTGTTACATTCAGTGGTGTTTCATACCAACCAGTAAAATATGCAACCGGTTCAGCTACCCCCCAAAACATTAAGCCAATACCCATGCCTGCGGCGAATAACATAGCGAGCCATGAAACACGAGTATATGAAGGCTTAGCATCACTGCCTCCTAAACGGATCTTTCCGTAAGGAGAAACAATCAGTGCTAAACAAAAAATAACGAAGAAGTTTGCAGCCCACATAAACAAGGCATCAAAATTATTAATTATATCGAGTTTCACACCATCAAGTGCTGCTTTTGCAGTTTGTGGATCGGTAGCGAGAATGGCGATTAAAAAGATGACAATCAGGCCCGCGCTGATGCCAAAAACAGGGTTGTGTATATCAAATCCCCATTTTTGCACGTTATCCTGACCTACGGTGTAATCCGTATTGTCGATACTATATTTGTCATGATTTTCGCTCATGCAATACCTCTTTTGTTGTCCTAACAAGCTGCTTGTTACCAGCAACATACCTAATTTAATTAGTCTAAGTAACCTGAGCTTTGGATAATAAATCACTACGTTAGTAAATTTTTAAAGCAAAGTTCAGGTTAGGTAATAATTGATACTTAAATTTATTTGAAGACTAACTAATTTAAAAGATGATCATACAGCTACTAGTGTATGAGTTAAATACCAAATGTAAATGATTTTGTAGTTAAATAGCGGCTTATATGGCCATTGCAACCATTTTTATGTTTTTATATAAAACTACATAATTCGCAAAAGGTCAAAAATTAGTTTGATTGTTAAAGTAATCGCTGCTGTTTTTTGTGGTTAATTGAACTATTATTTTTGTAGTTGTAAAAGGCAGTTGCACGAGATTGACGTTTTATAGTCGCAGTAATGAAAGCGTAATATGAATATGATTTAACATTAGGTGAGCTATATCATTGATCAGTAGCGATAAGGAATTTAGTCATTACTATGAGTAACCATGGCAAAGAGAACACTAAAAACACGGCTGATGAGCATCAATTAGTCCATCATTACCAGCGTGTTCGACACCAAAGCGTGACGTTAATAAACTCGTTATCAGCAGAAGATTGTCAATTACAAGCTATGGCAGATATAAGCCCTAGTAAATGGCACCTTGCGCACACAACGTGGTTCTTTGAAACTTTTTTACTAATTGCACATAGCTCTCACTACACAGTATTTAATCCTAACTTTAAAACTTTATTTAACTCATATTATAACGGTATAGGTGAACAATTTAAGCGTGCCTGCAGAGGGAGTTTATCGCGGCCTAGTTTAGATGACGTGATTACCTATAGAGAATATGTTGACCGGGCGGTGATTGAATTACTGAGTGCACCGTGTAGCGAGTCAATAAAGCAAGTTATTGAATTAGGACTTAACCATGAACAACAGCACCAAGAATTAATGCTGATGGACATTCAATATAACTTTTCAGTTAATCCGTTGTTTCCTGCTTATTGTGACACTAACAATATCCGTATAGAAAATCCTGTTACGCAAGCCAGTCCTCTTAGCTTTGTGGCATTCTCAAAGCATACTGCACATATTGGTGCAACTGAGCAAACGTTTAGCTACGACAATGAACGGCCAACTCATCAAGTGCTTATTCAGCCATTTAAATTTGCTAATCGGCTAACTACCAATGCTGAGTATTTAGCGTTTATACAAGATGGTGGTTACCAAAACCCAGAGCATTGGCTCAGTGACGGTTGGGCGCAGATAAATAATGCTCGGCAAACTGCGCCACTCTATTGGCATAAAGTAAATAATGAGTGGTTTGAATTTACATTAGCTGGATTACAGCCTTTGGCGCTAAATGAGCCGCTAAGCCATGTTACCTTTTACGAAGCAAACGCTTTTGCACATTACTCACAAGCTCGCCTCCCAACCGAATTTGAATGGGAAAGCGTGGCTAACAGTAATGCGGCACAAACTATCACCCAGCTGACCGACAACTGTTGGCAGTGGACAAACAGTGCCTATTTACCGTACCCAGGCTTTAAGCCAATAGCAGGCGTGGCAGGGGAATACAATGGTAAATTTATGGCGAATCAAATGGTACTGCGCGGTGGCTGTAAACTTACCCCACAAAATCATTTAAGACTAACTTATCGCAATTTCTATTACCCACACCAAGCGTGGATGCGCAGTGGTATTAGACTCGCTAAGGATTGAGCATGAGCCAAGTAACAACATTAATGACAACCGACATTGATAACCGCTTTTTAAACGATGTTATTGCGGGACTGTCACAGCAACAAAAAAATCTACCCTGTAAATATTTTTATGATGATAATGGGGCCGCTTTGTTTGAGCAGATCACTGAGCTTGATGAGTACTATGTGACACGCACAGAGCTAAGCATTTTAACCAAGCACAGCCAAGCAATTGCCAAGTTGCTTCCTGATAACTTATCAATCATAGAGCCGGGCTGTGGCTCGGGTAAAAAAATTGCTTATTTGTTAGCGCACTTAGTGAATGTGAAAAGTTTTGTGCCATTTGAGATCTCTAATGAAATGCTTAATTACTCACTGGCTCATTTATCTCCATTATTTCCTGAGTTAGCTATTTCGCCGTTGTTGGGGGATTTTACTCATAGCCAAATGGTAAAGCAGTTAAGCCGTGAAACACAATTGGATAGCCAAACGAATCTCGTGTATTTTCCAGGCTCAACAATAGGCAATTTTTCACCACTAAAAGCCATTGAGATCATGAAAAATTTCCATCGGTTATGTGGTATTAACGGTTATGTACTGATTGGCATTGATTTGCTCAAAGACCGTCAAGTATTACTTGATGCTTATGACGATAAACAAGGCGTCACCGCGGCATTTAATAAAAATTTGCTCCAGCGTATTAACGCTGAGTTAAATGCTGATTTCGATCTTAGCCAGTTTAATCACCAATCACGGTTTAATGAAAAACTAAGCCGTATTGAAATGCATTTGATCAGTAACTGTGATCAAACAGTCACCGTCAATGGCGAATCATTTAGCTTTTCTCAAGGTGAGAGTATCCATACAGAAAACTCCCATAAATACGCACTACAGGCATTTACTGAACTTAGCGCCCAAGCTGGATTACGTTTAGAGCAAACATGGCAAGACGAGCAGGGGTATTTTGCATTGTGTTTATTAAGGCCAATTTAAACAATGAACAGTCCATCATTTATTATTTAACTGTACTTAGCTAAAAATGCTGCGCAAATTGATTTTTTAATAGTATAAATACTACATTAAACCTACGGCTGCTGGTGTAGCCATTATAAAACCTTATTACGAAGAGGTTAGTGTGGACAGTTCTACTAAATTAAAAACGATTGCAGCACATTTATTTGCACAACGTACAAGTGCATCGCCACAATCAGATTTACCGCCACAATTAGCATTAACAAGCACTGAAGATAGTTTAGCTGTTCAACAATTGATGATTGCATTAAACAAGGGCCAAGTATTTGGTTGGAAATGCCTATTACCACTTGATAACGGTGCGATTATTTTGGCTCCAATATTAAAGCCGCCGCAATCATTTGCACAAATCTGCACATTATATACTGAACAAAACAAGGCACGGATAGAGCCTGAAATTGCTTTTGTGTTTGCGCAAAATATGCCAAAGCAGGCCAGCTATAGCGAAGCTGAAATTGACCACGCGGTGAGTGACACGCATATGGCACTTGAGCTGATCCAAAACCGTTTCTCTACAGCGTATCAAGCAAATCACTTTGCAAAGTTAGCGGATGGTTTAAGTAACCAAGGGGTGTTACTTGGTCCTAAAATTAATAAGCAAGCGGCTTATGATGCGGCACATATTACTATCGCGATAACACAAAATAATCGCTGTCATAGCTATCTTGGCAAGCACCCATGTGGTCTGGCACAAACACCAATCTATTGGGCAGTAAATTATCTGGCTAAGTGTGGGATCACGCTCGCTGCTGGCCAAATTCTCATAACAGGCTCATATTGTGGTGTTATTGAGTTAGACACTGATGTTGATACTGAAATTGACTATGCAGGGCTTGGAAAATACACCGTCAAATTTAGTGGCTTAACTGATAATGACATTACTGTTTTTTAAACGGTAATTAATGGTTGCTCCGGCAACAGAATCTTGGAAAAGCTGGCCATGTGTTTGTTCAGTGTATTGTTTGATTATCGGGGCAATAATGCTGATGGCTGAACCAGTAGCGCTATCTTCATCCACGCCATAATAAGGAGCAAAATATCGAAAATGCCACTGTGTGGTTTGATTAGCTGTTTGGCGTTGTTGCAATACAATCACTGCATTTGGGTAGTATTGTAATTGTGCTGTATTTATCGCGAGTGTTTCTAAAGGCTGAACACTGTTAATCATCACAGTACTGTAGCCGTTAATTTCTGCTGTTTTATAGCTTTGCACTATTGAGGTAGGAATGGCTTGTTGCAGCAGAACCTCTGTTTGTACCTCGGTGCTATCAATGGTGACTAATTGTAGTTGCAGTGCGCGTTGATGTATTCTGGTTTCAAATACTTCCCCTGTATTTGTATAAAAGGTGTTTGGGCTAAACCCTTGCCATTTTTGTAAAAACAGTGCAGCGGCGAGTGTCCCATGACCACAGCGGCTGATCTCATGGCTGTGATTAAACCAACGAATAGGGCATCGATTTTTTTTGATATTGGCTTGATTTAAAAATACGGTGGCGGGCTGAGCGGTGTTTTTTGCAATGCGCTGCATTAGTCGAGTTGTTAACCCTGTTTTATAAATAACAATTAACGCAGACGAACCTTTACAGCGTCTCGCTGTATCGTTAAAAACTTGCTCAATAGCAAAAGACTGCACAAAGCGCGGGGCTTTGTGCAGTCTGTGAGTTAATGCCAGATTTAATAAGCGACTAGGCTTATTATTTCTTTTGTGCATAGGCGTCGTTATGAATACCTGCGGCACGACCTGATGGATCGGCATTATTTTGAAATGATGCATCCCATAATAACGCTTCAGGCGTTGAACAGGCTACAGACTTACCGTGTGGTACACATTTAGCGGCTGCATCACCTGGGAAGTGAGATTCAAAAATAGTACGGTAGTAATACGCTTCTTTTGAATCAGGTGTATTAATAGGGTATTTAAATTTTGCGTTTTCAAGCTCTTGATCGGTTACTTGCTCGTTTACAAACTCTTTTAATGTATCAATCCAGCTGTAGCCAACACCATCCGAAAACTGCTCTTTTTGACGCCATAACACTTCATCAGGTAAGTATCCGTCAAAGCCTTCACGTAAAATATGCTTTTCAATTTTGCCATCTTTACACATTTTAGCTTCAGGGTTGATACGCATAGCAACATCAACAAACTCTTTATCAAGGAAGGGAACGCGGGCTTCTACACCCCATGCCGCCATTGATTTATTTGCGCGTAAGCAATCAAACATGTGCAGTTTAGATACTTTACGATTTAATTCTTCATGAAACTCTTGTGCATTTGGTGCTTTATGAAAGTACAAGTAACCACCAAATAGCTCATCAGCGCCTTCACCAGAGAGCACCATTTTAATACCCATCGCTTTGATTTGGCGAGCCATTAAGTACATCGGAGTAGAAGCACGGATCGTAGTTACATCGTAGGTTTCAATGTGATAAATAACTTCACGCAGGGCATCAATCCCTTCTTGAATCGTAAATATAATCGGGTGATGAACAGTTCCTATCATATCAGCTACTTTTTGTGCAGCCGCTAGATCTGGGGAGCCCTCAAGGCCAACCGAGAAAGAGTGCAGTTTAGGCCACCATGCATCGCTTTCATCATTATCTTCAATACGTTTTGCAGCAAAACGTTGGGTAATAGCTGAAATAACGGATGAATCTAAACCGCCTGACAACAACACGCCATAAGGTACGTCACACATTAATTGACGTTTAACGGCGGCTTCAAGTGCATCTTTGACGTCTTCGGCTTTTGCGCTGTTATCTTTAACTGCATCGAAGCTTTGCCAATCACGGGCATAATATGGGCGCAATTGACCATCTTTACTCCATAAAAAATGTCCAGGAGGAAATTCTTCAATATGCTTACAGATTGGTGAAAGTGCTTTTAGCTCTGAGGCAACATAAAAGTTACCGTGCTCATCGTGGCCAGTATAAAGTGGAATAATACCAATATGATCACGGCCAATTAAATAAGCGTCTTGTTCTTCGTCATATAAACAAAAAGCAAAAATACCGTTCAGATCATCTAAAAATTCAGGCCCTTTCTGTTTGTATAACGCTAAGATAACTTCACAATCTGATTGAGTTTGAAAAGTGAAATCGGTTTTAAGGTTAGCTGCAAGTTCTTTGTGATTATAAATTTCGCCATTAACCGCTAGAATATGAGTTTTTTCAGGATTGTATAAAGGCTGCGCACCGCTTGATACACCAACAATGGCTAAACGTTCATGCACTAAAATCGCTTTCTCTGATGAATATACACCAGACCAATCAGGCCCGCGGTGACGTAATAATTTTGACATTTCAATTGCTTGCGTACGCAATGGAGCGGGATCAGACTTTATATCTAATACACCAAAAATTGAACACATAGTAACTCCTCATTCCTATCATGTGTGTTAGTTAGGTCATAATACCTAACCATTCACGTTTGTTTTAACAGAAATAATTAACTAAGTCACATAGCTTTTACAATATTTTCAGAATAATTTATGCACCAGCATGGCCGCTGATGCACCAAATTGGTCAGTGGGTGGTGCCAGCCGCGACTTTTACATCTTGTTTTGCAACAATAGCTTCGTTGATCATTACTTTTAACGCGCTTAGCACGGTTTCTTCGCTCATACTCGGTGCGCCATTATGGTGCACAGCTTGGCTTGGTAAATAAGGGATATGCACAAAGCCCCCTTTGATGTGTGGTTCATGCTCATTGATATGATGTAATAGACCATACATAACGTGATTACACACATATGTACCCGCTGTATTAGAAATGGCGGCTGGGATCTCACTTTGTTGCAGTGCTAATAACATGCGTTTGATAGGTAATTGTGCAAAATAAGCGGCAGGAGCATTTTTGACGACGGGGTGATCAATGGGTTGCTTTCCTGCGTTGTCTTTAATTCGGGCATCATCAATATTAATCGCGATACGCTCTATGCTTATTTCACTGCGGCCACCGGCTTGCCCGATACATAATACTAGAACCGGATGATGCTGCTCTATGGCTTTATAAAGCACCTCTAATGAGGCATTAAACTCACACGGTAGCTCAAGGGCTATTACTCGGTGCTTAGCGATTAAATGTTCGTCGAGTTTGCTTACCGCTTGCCACGACGGATTGAGCGATTCGCCGCCAAATGGTGCAAACCCAGTTATCAATACGCAGGGCATGCTTGATGTCAGTTTAGTCATTAAAAATCACCATATACATTAAAATAATATTGACCGTTAATAAGGCCAGCGCAGTAGGTATTTGCACCTTTATAACATGGTATTTGTCTTTTAGGTCGAGTAATGCCGCTGGAATGATATTAAAGTTTGCTGCCATTGGCGTCATTAACGTTCCACAGTAACCACTGTACATCCCAATTGCTACCAGTGGTGCGGCGCTGGCGCCATGACCTTCGATTAAAAAAGGCATAGCAATACCCGCAGTCATTACCGGAAATGCAGCAAACGCATTTCCCATCACCATGGTAAATAACGCCATGCCAACACAATACAGCACCACCAGCATAAAACGATTCTCTGGCGCTATAAATAAAGTAACCAACTCTTTAATTGAGTCTCCTGTTTGCGCCACAATAAACACGCCACCAAGCATTGCTAGCATTTGTGGCAGTATTGCTGCCCAACCGATAGAATCTAGCAGCCGACGGGATTCAGTGACAGCTTCAATCGGATTTCCCCCAGTAATTTTCCAGCCAATAAGTAGCGCAGATACACACGCTATAGTGAGCGATGCGAGAGTTAAATGACGTTGATCAAGTAAGTAATAATCACCAATTGCGATACCATCAAAAGAAACAGTCAGTAATACCGTGATCACGGGTATCATTAATGCGGGAACAAATAATTTATTGCCTAGGCGAGAGGCCGATTGTGTTTGTTGCTGCTCAGTGAGTGGTTGATAACTGCCCATGCTTACTAGGTTTAAACCCGCTAACAGGGCAATTAATACTACGCTCACACCAACCCATAAATAAGTGTTGGCTTTGCCGAACAAGGCAATAGATACATCACCAAATAAAAAACTGCTACCAAATAACAACCAAAATAATGCTGTGGTGAGCCTTTTTGGATGGTTTTTGTCTTGCAGCGTTCGAACAACTAAAAACATCACAACGAGACCGATTAATAAATAAATGTTCTCAATGGTGATAATTGTAGCGTTTGAGTTAGTTACATCGGTTGTTAGTACTTTACTCATCACACTTCCTGCTGTTTGTAGTGAGCAACAGCCAGAGCTATTTTTGCTTCTAAACGAGATAATCTAAATAAATGAATAATGAGTGCGGCAATGGCGGTCGGAATAGCCCATAAACCAATATGCAGCGGTTCAATACCGGCAATGCCGTTTTCCTTTAAGAAGGCATCCATCAATAGTACAGCACCAAAAGCAATGAAAATGTCTTCTCCAAAGAACATCGCAATATTATCAACGGCAGCTGCATGGGCGCTGATCATGTCTTTTATGGGTTTTGGCAGCTCACCGTGTTTATTGGTCGCGGCACCTAATGCCATGGGGGCTAATAATGGACGAACAGTTTGTGCTTGACCGCCAAGGCTTAATAACCCAAGGGCTGCTGAGCATTCTCGAACGATAAAATACAGGGCTAATATACGTGCGCTGGTGGCACTTTGAATTTGTGCAATCCAGTTTTTCGCATGCTGTTGTAAACCATAGCGCTCTAGCAGTGCGATAACGGGTAAAATAAGAATAAAGCTGGCCAGTTGACGAGAGTTCATAAACTTCTCGCCAAAGGTTTGCAAAAGGGTGAGGATATCTAAATTTACCGCCCAACCAGTTGCAAGGCCAGCAACGGTTACTACAATCAGTGGGTTAAAGCGCAAGGCAAATCCTAGCACAACCACTGGAATGCCAATTAATGGCCAATAATTAAGATCAAACATCATAGTTCCTACACTGTGCTGTGTTTATTATTATTTATTAAGCTGAGCTTTTATTTAGTGATTGGTTATCTGATGCTCAAGTTTTTTAGTGCAATAGTCAATTGTTGTAGGTGAGCGTCAAGTTTTCGCTGCGCAGTATTTGCAGCTGCTAGGTTGACGAATTCAAATATTACAAAGTCACCAGGTTTAAGTTGTGCAAATTGGTGTTGATCCGCACTTATTATAGTACCAAGTAGCGGGTATCCTCCGGTTGTTTGGCCATCATTTAGCAATACGATAGGCTCACCACTGGGTGTTAGTTGGATAGAGCCCGGGCTAACAGCTAAAGAAGGCAATGAATGTGTATGCATTAATTGATTATGCTCAGTACTGAGCCTTACTCCCATACGATTACTTTGCGGACTGACTTGCCATTTCGTCTGGGCAAAAAAATCACTAAATTGTTGTGATAGTAATTGTTGATGTGGGCTTGAATGGACGCGGATCACACTGCGCTTAGCGGGGGCAATCGCACCACGTTGCGGCCAATTGCCATCAAATGGCGTGATTGGGACTTGATCATTGGCTTGTAAAGGCGCGCCCGTTAGGCCACCAAAACCTGCTGCAATATCGGTGGCTGTTGAATTCATCACTGCATGACAATCAATGCCGCCTTTAATTGCGAGGTAGCTGCGAAAACCTTGCCGAGCGGTGGCAAATGTCAGTGTTTGTCCTTGCTCTACTGGATAACTCCAGCCGGGATAAATACTTACTCCATCAAGCTTTGCTTGCATATCAGCGCCATGCAGCGCAATAACAGTGGCACATTGAAACTGTAATTGCGCTAAGCCTAAAGTGATCTCAATAACACTTTGATTGTCATCATTGCCCACTAAACGATTGGCAATGATCATTGCATAAGGGTCAAGCGCACCAGATTGGGCAATTCCTAAATGACGATAGCCATGACGACCAAGATCTTGAATCGTCATTTGCATTCCGGGCTTTATTACGGTGATCATAATACCGACTCCTTAGTAACAAATTGCAGCGTATCGCCCGGTTGTATTGCGCATGGTGGAGTATTTTCACTGTCAAATAATGCAAAATCACTGTGGCCGATAATATGCCAACCACCGGGCGAATCAGCTGGGTAAATCGCAGTTTGATTAGCGCCAATGGCAACCGAACCTTTGGGCACTCGAGTTCGCGGCTGTGCTCTGCGCGGAGTATGTAATTGACTATTCAGACCGTGCAAATATGCAAAGCCTGGCTGAAAGCCTAAAAACAATACTTGATAATGCCCTTGGCTATGTATATCAATTACTTGTTGTGGCGATAAATTGTGATACTCAGCTACATAGTCTAGATCTGGGCCATAGTCACCACCGTATTGGGTAATAATTTTATGATGCTTACCCTGATAGTCGTGCGGATTTATATTTGCCCACCAAAGTGCTAACTGAGCTTGCCAGTGAGCAAGCGAAGTAGGGTCTATTAAATAAACTGTCAGCGAGTTCATTGCGGGTACTACATCTATAAAGGCGTCGCTGGTGTTGCATTGTTGCACTAGTGCCCAGATTTTTTTTTGAATGCTCAGACTGTCATCGTTTAGGGCAGTGGCATCAAGCAATATGCTGTTATTACTGAGGACACTAATAGTTGGAGAGATAGTTTGTTGATCCATAGCCAAATGTATTTATTATTCTTGAATACCTCAAACTAGCATATAACGTATGAAATGTTTATAGCGATGCGACTAGTTAACAATCTTGCAATATTTGCAGCGATCTAATAAAGCAAAAAGGATGAGTACAAGAAGAAAAACTAAACTTTGCAGCATGGCTTTGCGTACTAAGTATAGGGCGATTGATAAAGCAGAATAAGCGACAAGGTTTTTGATCTGTCAGCCTTTATTAAATGAATTCGTTTTACCTCATTGCAACGCATAGCTTAAGTTGGATTCGCTTCCGAAGTGATAATGAGCGATAAAATAACCCACATGGCTGAAATAATATGTTCTGCTTCAAGGTCTACTAAAATGAAGCAACAAATAGAAAGAGGTAGAGTATGTTGGCAGCAAAGAATTGGCTTAAATTAACCACTTTAACAATTTTGTTCAGTGCGACAAGTTATGGTGTTTCCCTTAACAATGAAAAAGATAATGATATTCAAGCAACAATGCATTTAGAAACCATGGTACTTGGTTCTGGTTGCTTTTGGGGGGCAGAAAAACGTTATGAAGCGCTTCCTGGTGTAATTGATGCAAAGTCAGGCTATGCAGATGGTAAGGGTTTTAAAGCAACTTATCGTAATATTACCCAATCATCGCGCAAGTTCGATGAAAATAATTACGCTGAAGTTGTTCAGGTTACTTACAATAGCAATATAATCAGTGCTGCAACGTTATTAAAAAGTTACTTTGAAAGTCATGATCCAACGCAAAAAAATCGCCAAGGAAATGATATTGGCACGCAGTACCGTTCAATTATTTTAACTACTACTGAGCAACAAGCTGCACTGGCTGAAGAATTAAAACAGCAGTATCAAGATAAACTAACCCAAGCTGGTTATGGCTCTATAAAAACCATTATAAAACCATTAACGGTATTTTTTCCGGCTGAGGAATATCACCAAGACTACTTAGTTAAAAATCCTAATGGCTATTGCCCTGATCATTCAACAGGCGTTGTTTTTGAAAAACGCAGTGATGATAAAGTTGATAATACGGCTTTACTCGCAGGAAAGCAGATAGTGATCATTGATTCACGAGATTACTGCCCTTATTGTGAAAAACTCAAAAAAGATGTGTTAAATGATTATCAAGGAACCATTGCCGTCACTTATCGTAAAGCCGATCAACTTGATGGTTTAACGATTAAATCAGCGACGTGGGCCACCCCAACAATCTTATTTTTAGAAGATGGTAAAGAGGTTTATGGTCGCCAAGGTTATGTGTCTAGCGAAGAGTTTTATAAAGCACTTGGCGCATTTAAATTAGGGGATAGTGAAGCATATACAGTGGCATTTAAGGCCCGTACAGATAGTCCGTTTTGTAAACAGTACGATATTTTTAAAAATACCCCGGACGGTATTTTTATAGACAAACTCAGTGGTGTACCACTGTTTGATACTCGGGATCGGTTCAAATCGGGCACCGGGTGGCTGTCATTTACTCACCCCATCAAAGACAGTGTGACCATGCATGAAGACAATAGTTACGGTATGCAACGTATTGAAATTAAATCTAAATCTACGGGTATTCATTTAGGGCATTTGTTCCCAGGTGAAGGCCCAAAAGGTGAAGATCGTTATTGTATCAATGCAACTGTGTTAGATTTTGTCGCTCGCAAAGACACCTAACAGTTTAGAATAATGGCTGAGGAAATGCAGAGTAAGGCTTCAAAATAAACTATTTTTACGATAAACCCATTGAGCTGGGTTTATCGTATTTAATGAGTTGTATATCAAATTATAAGAGTACAATTAATGTCGGATCATCACTGTTATTGGCTTTATTTTAAGTGTTTAAATGTGTCTAGCAGCCATTTTATAAATAGCTCAAGCTGTGCATTTGCCTCGCCAGGGTAGTGCTGTACTAAATAGTATTTATCCTTGGTTACTAATGGTTCATCAGTAAAGTTGCACAACCAGCCTTCGTCAAACCATGTTTGACTAATAGGCAAAGGAATTAGCGCTATACCCATACCTTGTTGCGCTGCACGGGCAACACCAAACATACTATCTACTTGTATAATTTGCTTGGGTGAAAAGTCATCAAGGCCTGCATGTTCAGCCCATTGATGCCAAGCCCAAGGACGCGCTTTGTGCAAAATTAACGGCACTTGTTGTAATGCTTCAAGTGGCTTTTTGTGCCACTGTTGCCAATTTTCTTTATTACAAGCCGGTGTGTATTGTAATGAAAACAGCTCGTGGACAACGCCTTCAATTGGCTTCGAAGACGACAGCACAATAGATAAATCACTTTGTTTAGTTAACTCTTTACGCGTTTTCATGGTGTTTAGTTGTAAATTGGTTTTAGGGTGCTCAACAGTCCACTCGCTCAGTTTCGGCATTAATAACTCACTGGCAAAAAACTCTGGCAAAGTAATGCTGATGGTTATATTTTCTTGCAGCTGACTAAATTCGTTAATGGTTTTTTCGAGTGCTTTTATAAGTGGTGATACCGAGTCATAAAAGTTTTTCCCCGCAGCTGTAAGTCTGATCGAGCGTGTTTGGCGCTCAAACAACTCAATCCCTAACTGTTCTTCTAGTTGCTTTATTTGATGACTAACAGCAGATGGAGTCAAATAAAGCTGATTGGCGGCTTCTTTAAAGCTTAGCGTTCTTGCCGCAAAACAAAATGAACGCAATCCTCTGATAGGTGTTTGCATGATAATACTATTTAATTAACTCATACCGTTAGTTAAGCAATTATTAACCCAATTTGCAAAGTACGCACAAGATTTGTATGGGTTATCGTGAATTAGTGCATTTATGCTTAAAAAGCACACTTTAAAAGTTTATTTAATCTACAAAGCTGAGTTTGACAGCTAAATAGTTAGTTATTTTACTTTTTATGCATTACAGATAGCGGGTGGTTTTCACAATTATGGGGCACAAACAGTTTTTTTGCCATAACATAGTGCAACCTAGCAATAGGGTAAAAAAAATCCCTCTTGCGAGGGATTTTGGGTAACTCAGCGCCATTGGCACTGGGAATGAGGTCGGTACAGGGTGAACCTGAGCGTTAAATTAAAAAACCATCTCAGGGATTTCACCATCAACAAGTAATTTACCTGCTGTTTTACTAATAATTTCATCAACTGACACGCCCGGTGCGCGTTCTAAAAGATGAAATGCGCCGTCTTTGACTTCTAACACGGCTAAATCTGTCACTATTTTCTTTACACAGTTAACACCAGTTAAAGGTAAAGAGCAACTTTCTAGCAGTTTCGAGTCACCATGTTTACTTGCATGGGTCATAGTAACGATAATATTTTTTGCACCAGCGACAAGGTCCATCGCGCCGCCCATGCCTTTGATCAACTTTTTAGGGATCATCCACGATGCGATACTACCGTTTTGGTCAACTTCAAATGCACCTAGAACAGTTAAGTCTACATGACCTCCACGGATCATTGCAAAACTATCTGCACTATTAAATATGGCTGCGCCTTTAGCTGCTGTCACGGTTTCTTTACCCGCGTTTATCATATCTGCATCAAGCTCTGCTTTAGTAGGGTATTGCCCCATGCCTAGTAAGCCATTTTCAGACTGTAACATCACTTCAATGTTATCAGGTACGTAGTTTGCCACTAACGTAGGAATACCGATACCGAGGTTAACGTAATAACCGTCTTGTAGTTCTTGTGCAACGCGCATTGCGACTTGTTCACGTGATAATGCCATAATTATTGCTCCTTAATCGCGAGTGGTTACACGTTCAATGCGTTTTTCAAAGTTACCTTTGATCACGCGATTAACAAAAATACCAGGGGTGTGAATTTGGCTTGGTTCTAATTCACCCGGTTCAACAATTTCTTCTACTTCGGCAACGGTAATTTTACCTGCTGTTGCGGCCATTGGATTAAAGTTCATGGCAGTATGGCGAAACACTAAATTACCATAACGGTCCGCTTTCCATGCTTTTACAATGGCAAACTCACCAGTGATTGATTCTTCTAAGATATAAGGGCGTCCGTTAAATTCTTTTACATCTTTACCTTCTGCCACAGGCGTACCGTAACCTGTCGCTGTATAAAAAGCAGGAATGCCAGCACCACCGGCACGCATTTTTTCAGCCAGCGTACCTTGCGGAGTAAGCTCGACATCAATCTCGCCGCTCAACAATTGCTGTTCGAATAGGGCATTTTCACCCACGTAGGAGGCAATAATTTTTTTAATTTGCTTGTCGTGCAATAAAATACCTAAACCAAAATCATCTACACCGCAGTTATTCGATACCACAGTAAGTTCTTTGGTTTGTTTACGTTTGATTTCGCTGATCAATCCCTCAGGGATACCGCATAAACCAAAACCACCAGCGATAATGGTATCGCCATCTTTTAAGCCTTCCATTGCAGCTTCATAACTTGAAACCACTTTATCGAAACCGGCCATGGGCCCACTCCTTATTTGTAATTATATGACTACTAATTTAAGGCTAAATATAGACTATTGATCAGTAGTTTGATTTTTAAGTGCCAAGGATACCTTGCTCACAGGTTGTTTATTTAATGCCGTGCAAATTGCCCAACCAGCTTTAGCCAGTCTTTCTAAATCAATTCCATGCTCTATGCCAAGTCCTTGTAGTAAGTAAACTACATCTTCAGTGGCAACATTTCCTGACGCACCCTTTGCATAAGGGCAGCCACCAAGGCCTGCAACTGCACTGTCAACCGTTGCTATACCTCGCTTTAAGGCAGTGTAAATATTTGTGAGCGCTTGACCATAAGTGTCGTGAAAATGAACAGCTAACAATGACTTATCAATTTCAGCTAGTAGTACGTCCAACAGCTCATCGACCTTTTTTGCGGTACCTACGCCAATAGTGTCACCTAGGCTTACTTCGTAACAACCAAGGTCTAATAACTTTTGACATACTTGTAGTACGCGCTGCGGATCGATATCGCCTTCGTATGGGCAGCCAAGCACACAACTAACATAACCACGAACACGAATATTATGTGATTTAGCAAAGGCCATTACATCAGTAAAGCGGGCTATGCTTTGGTCAATTGAGCAGTTAATATTCTTCTGACAAAAGGCTTCACTGGCAGCAGTAAAAATAGCAAATTCTTTAATACCCACAGCATGGGCTGCTTCTGCACCTTTTAAGTTAGGCGTAAGTGCCGTTAAATTAGTCGTAGGTAAATCAAGCGCACTGATCACATCGCTGGAATCGGCCATTTGTGGCACCCATTTCGGTGATACAAATGCGCCTGCTTCAATGTCTTTAATACCTGCATCAGCAAGGGCGTTAATTAAGGTTACCTTATCTTGAGTAGTTACTGCACGCTCGTTTTGTAAGCCATCACGGGCACCCACTTCAACAATGCGAACATGACTTGGTAGTGTACTATTCATCTGCTGCGCTCTCATCGCTGACAATTGCTAATAGGGCACCATGACTCACCAGAGCACCTTCTGCAAAACAATAGCTTTGCAATACACCATCATGGGGGGCGGTGAGCGTATATTCCATTTTCATTGCTTCGATGATCACCACAGCATCACCTTTTGTGATGGTGCTGCCAACGTCAATAAGGTGTTTTACAACGGTACCATTAAGTGGTGCTGCAAGCGGTAGGGCATCGCTTTCGTGATCACTGATATAGTGTTTATCAAAAATATCAAAGGTAGTTTGCAATGCCTTGTACATTACTGTGATGCTATTGTCTGCAGTAACCACATGGGCGATATGTTTATTGCCATTGATAAATACACTACACAGGTTATTGTCGATACTGCCAGAGGTTGTATAGTCAACCTCATCGATGCGGACTGTGTACCCCGCTTGATGAGCTGTTGCAGTGATCGCATTATCAACGAATGGCACCTTGATTGTTGCTTCTGCATTGAGTTTAAAACCAGCTAGACTGTCCCATGCGTTCTGAGTTCCTTGACGATTAAGCCCAGTTAAATAGCTAAATGCAGCTATAATGCGGCTGCTTACAGCGTGTTGTTGATCAACTTTAAGCAACGCATCGCCTTGCTCTTCAATAAAGTGAGTATCAGGAGCGCCTTGCTTAAAGGTTGCATGGTTAGCAAGGGTGTGTAAGAAGCTCACATTACAACTAAAGCCCGCTAAATGAAATTGTTCAAGGGCTGTGCTTAATCGTGCTAAAGCTTGCTCGCGCGAGTCATCATGAACGATCAATTTAGCGATCATAGGATCGTAAAATGGACTGATCTCATCCCCTTGCATGATCCCAGTATCAATGCGTACATACTCAGATTGAACTGGTATATACAAGCCATTGATGGTACCAGAGCAAGGAATAAAGTCATTGCTTGGATCTTCGGCGTAAATACGCGCTTCAAAGCTGTGGCCCTGTAATTGGATATCACTTTGTTGCATGGGTAATGGGTTACCTGCGGCGACGTTAATTTGCCAATTAACTAAATCGACACCAGTCACCATTTCAGTAACGGGGTGCTCAACTTGCAGCCGGGTGTTCATTTCCATAAAGAAGAATTCATCGCCACACAGTAAAAACTCAACCGTGCCTGCACCTCGGTAATTGATCGCAAGTGCACAGCGTACTGCGGCTTCGCCCATTTCTTTGCGTAGTTCGTCAGATAAACCAGGCGCGGGGGCTTCTTCAATCACCTTTTGATGGCGGCGTTGTAATGAACAATCACGATCACCTAAGTACACACAGTTACCGTGATTATCAGCAAACACTTGTACTTCAACATGGCGTGGTTTATTAACATAGCGCTCAAGTAGTACTAAGTCGTTACCAAAACCGGCGATTGCCTCACGCTGTGCACCTTGTAGAGCACTGATAAAGTCTTTTGCATGTTCAACCACGCGCATGCCTTTACCACCGCCACCAAAGGCTGCTTTGATAAGCACTGGGTAACCAATTTTTTCAGCTTCAGCTTGTAAAAACGCAGGATCTTGTTTGTCACCATAATAACCAGGTACTAATGGTACATTCGCGGCTGCCATTATTTCTTTGGCGCGGGTTTTTGAGCCCATTGCTTCGATACTGCTCGCTGGTGGGCCTATAAACGCAATATTATTGGCTTCACAGGCCTTTGCAAATTCACTGTTCTCAGATAAAAAGCCGTAACCAGGGTGAATGCAATCAGCACCTGCATCCAGTGCTACTTTGATAATTTTATCAGCTACCAAATAGGAGTCTTTACTCGGCGCTGCGCCAATATGGTAGGCTTCATCGGCGAGTTTTACATGTTGTGAATTTTTATCTGCATCAGAGTAAACCGCCACAGTGGTTAAGCCCATTTGCTTTGCGGTACGCATAACCCGACAGGCAATTTCGCCGCGATTAGCAATAAGAATTTTTTGTAATGATTGTGTGCTCATGGTGATCCCTATTTTTGCCAATTTGGTGGGCGTTTTTCAAAAAAGGCAGATAACCCTTCTTGACCTTCTTCAGATACGCGAATTTTGGCGATACGCTCTGCGGTTAAATTTATGATTTGTTCATTAATATCATGGCCAGCTACATCGTTGATCAATTGTTTTGCTGCGCGAACCGCGACAGGGCCGTTGTTGATCAGTGTTTCGAGTAGTTGATCAAGCGCGCATTCAAGTTTACCGGTTACTTGGTGAATTAAGCCTAATTGCTTGGCTGTGTGGGCATCAAAAATCTCAGCGGTTAAAAAATAACGACGTGCAGCGCGCTCGCCAATGGCTCTGATCACATACGGGCTGATTACAGCTGGAATGAGGCCAAGTTTTACTTCGCTTAAACAAAACTGTGCATTGTCTTGGCATATGGCTATGTCACAACAGGCAATTAAGCCCAGTGCGCCGCCAAATGCCGCGCCTTGCACAGCACATACCGTTGGCAGTGGGCTGCTGGCTAATACATGCATTAATTTGGCAAGTTGTTTTGAATCCGCAAGATTCTCACTGAAGTCATTGTTTGCCATGGACTTCATCCAATTAAGATCAGCCCCTGCAGAGAAATGCTCTCCCTCAGTTTTTAAAACAAGGGCGCGTACATTTAAGCTATTAGCATGCTCTATACATTGAATAAGTTCTTGGATCACTTGCTCGTTAAAGGCATTGCGCTTTTCAGGGCGACTTAAAACGAGTACAGCCACATTTGATTTAGTTATTTGTAGTGTTACTGACATACTCACGTCCTTACATTCTAAATACGCCGAATTGCGAATCACGTTTTGGTGCATTGGCTGCAGCACTGAGAGCTAAACCTAGCACACTTCGGGTATCTGCTGGATCGATGATACCGTCATCCCACAAACGGGCGCTGGCATAGTATGGATGACCTTGTTGCTCGTATTGGTCGATAATCGGCTGTTTAAACTCGCTGATTTGCTCATCAGTCATGCTTTGGCCTTTACGGGCTAAACCATCTTGTTTAACTTGCGCCATAACGCCTGCTGCTTGTTCGCCGCCCATCACAGAAATACGCGCATTAGGCCACATCCACATCATAGTCGGTTCAAACGCACGACCACACATGCCATAGTTACCTGCGCCATAAGAGCCGCCAATTAATACGGTAAATTTTGGAACATCAGCACACGAAACAGCCATCACCATTTTAGCACCGTGTTTAGCAATGCCTTCGGCTTCGTATTTTTTACCTACCATAAAGCCGGTAATATTTTGTAAAAACACCAGTGGAATATTTCGTTGTGCGCACAGCTGAATAAAGTGCGCGCCTTTTTGAGCTGACTCACTAAACAAAATGCCATTGTTAGCAACAATCCCAACCGGATGACCATAGATTTTCGCAAACCCAGTCACTAAGGTATCGCCAAAGTAACGTTTAAACTCATCAAATGAAGAATCATCCACGGTACGCGCAATCACTTCGCGAACATCAAATGGCTTTTTAAGATCGGTGCCAACAATGCCGTATAATTCGTTAATATCATAACGCGGTGCTTTTACTTGCTCTAATATTGGCGAAGTAGGGCGTTGATAATTAATTCGTTCAATACATTGGCGAGCAATTGATAACGCATGAGCGTCATTTTCAGCGTAATGATCGGCAACCCCTGATGTTTTACAGTGGACATCAGCGCCGCCAAGTTCTTCTGCGGTTACCTCTTCACCTGTAGCCGCTTTTACCAGCGGTGGGCCGGCTAAAAATATTGTGCCTTGCTCTTTTACAATGATGCTTTCGTCGGCCATTGCAGGCACGTACGCGCCACCTGCGGTACATAAACCCATAACGACTGCAATTTGTGGAATGCCTTTGCCCGACATACGCGCTTGATTATAAAAAATACGACCAAAGTGCAGTTTGTCAGGAAACACATCATCTTGCTCAGGTAGGTTGGCACCACCTGAATCAACCAAATATATACACGGTAGGTGACACCGCTCGGCAATATCTTGTGCGCGTAAATGTTTTTTAACGGTTAGCGGAAAATAGGTGCCGCCCTTAACTGTCGCATCATTGGCGATGATCATACATTCAACGCCTTTAACACGGCCAATACCAGCAACTACACCGGCACAAGGAATCGCTTGCTCATAAACACCAAAGGCTGCAAATTGTGAAATCTCTAAAAATGGTGAACCTTCGTCAAGTAAGGTACTAATGCGTTCACGCACGAACATTTTACCACGGCTTTCATGGCGTTCTATTAACGCTACGCCACCACCTTGGCTGATCTCGCTTACTTTATCGCGTAAATCATCAACCAGTGCCGCCATATTTTTATGATTTTGCAAAAACTGCGGGTCGTGAGGGTTGATGCTTGATTTTAAAATAGTCATAGCGCTTATCCTTAACGGCTTTCAGTAAATAATTCGCGACCAATTAGCATGCGACGAATTTCCGAGGTACCGGCACCAATTTCATAAAGCTTAGCGTCACGCAATAGGCGGCCAGTGGCGTATTCGTTGATATAACCGTTACCACCGAGAATTTGAATAGCATCAAGTGCCATTTTAGTTGCCAGCTCTGCCGCATATAAAATTGCGCCTGCGGCATCTTTACGGGTCGTTTCACCGCGATCACATGAACGCGCAACAGTGTATACATAAGAGCGAGCTGCATTCATTTGTGTATACATGTCGGCTACTTTGCCTTGTATCAGCTGAAATTGACCAATCGGTGTATCAAACTGCTTACGTTCATGAATATAAGGTACAACAATATCCATACAGGCTTGCATGATACCCAGCGGGCCTGCCGCTAGCACAACACGTTCATAATCAAGGCCACTCATTAGTACCTTAACGCCTTCGTTTAAATTGCCAAGGATGTTCTCTTCTGGTACTTCACAGTTTTCGAACACTAATTCACAGGTATTTGAGCCGCGCATCCCGAGTTTGTCGAGTTTTTGGGCGGTAGAAAAACCAGGGAAATTACTCTCAACAATAAATGCGGTGATGCCTTTAGCGCCAGCGGTTAAATCAGTTTTAGCATAGATCACTAAAGTATGCGCATCTGGACCATTGGTGATCCACATTTTATTACCGTTTAAAATGTACTTATCGCCTTTTTTCTCGGCTTTAAGTTTCATTGATACTACGTCAGAGCCTGCGTTAGGCTCACTCATGGCAAGGGCACCAATGTGCTCACCACTAATTAATTTAGGTAAGTATTTTTCTTTTTGTGCTTGCGTGCCATTGCGATTAATTTGATTAACACACAGGTTAGAATGAGCACCGTAACTTAGGCCTATAGAGGCACTCGCTCGGCTAATTTCTTCCATTGCGATTACGTGTTCAAGGTAACCAAGACCGGCACCACCGAGCTCTTCGGATACGGTCATACCTAGTAAGCCCATTTCGCCAAGTTGTGGCCAAAGCTGATTAGGAAACGCATTATCAAGATCGGTTTTTTCAGCTAAAGGGGCAATTTCTTGGCTAGCAAAACTGTTTACATGATCGCGGATCATATCTGCGGTTTCGCCAAGGCCAAAGTTCATTTCTTTATATAGTGAAATAGTGCTCATGATTCATTCCTGTGTGAGAGACTGTTAATGAATAGTCATTTAATCGTTATTGTTTAAAACTAGTTATTCATCTAATTGATTTAAGGTGTCGCGACAACGACGCTCTGCGGTTACTAATTCCATCAAGACAACTTTAATGTCATCCATTTGTTGGCTTAGATCAGCTTTTTTATCTGAAATTAAGTCAAGCATAGTCACTAACTGTTTAGCGCTGGATTTATCGGCATCATAAAGTTCAAACAAACGGCCTGTTTCAGCTAAGGTAAAACCTAACCGCTTGCCACGTAAAATAAGTTTTAAACGCACTTTATCGCGTTTTGAATAAATACGGGTTTGGCCATTACGCTCAGGTGAAATTAAGCCCTGATCTTCGTAAAAGCGAATTGAGCGGGTGGTTATATCAAACTCTTTAGCCAGTTCACTGATACTAAAGGTTTGTTCATTGCTTGCCGGTTCGGCGGCTGAACTTGCAAAGTTTGTTTGATTATCTTGATTCATAGTGTTTTTACCTCATTCGAATAACTCCAATATAAGTGAAGTTTACGTAAAGGTAAAGTGGATTGTAGAACTTATACTTTAGACTAATAACCTAAAGCCATAAATAGCAGGTGTAACCTGTATTAATGCAGCTTGCAGGGGCGCTGTTTGTATTAGGCTACAGCAAAATAAAGATATGTTTACACTTTCGTTGGGCGCAAAAATCTTGATTTTAGATTTACGTTGGCGTAAACGTAAATATTATGTATGCTCATAAGCAGATTATAAATTACAGTGTTTGGCTAATCTCTGCATATGAATATAGCCAATTATAAAATGGAGCCTTTTTTATGACTACCGAAGCCGTTGTTATTGTAGCAGCAAAACGCACCCCAATGGGTGGTTTTATGGGAGCCCTTAGTGATGCAGCCGCCACTGAGTTAGGTGCAACAGCCATTGCCAGTGCGCTTGCTGACACCGGATTAAGCGATACAGCTATTGATGAAGTGATCATGGGCTGTGTATTACCGGCAGGTTTAGGTCAAGCGCCAGCACGTCAAGCAATGTTAAAAGCAGGTCTTGCGCGCAGTACTGGCGCTACGACCATCAACAAAGTATGTGGTTCAGGTTTAAAGGCCGCCATGCTTGCACATGATTTAATTAAAGCCGGTTCAATTAACAGCGCGGTTGCAGGTGGCATGGAAAGCATGACCAACTCGCCATATTTTATTCCTAAAGCGCGTGGCGGTATGCGGATGGGCCATGGCGAAATTAAAGATCACATGATGAGTGATGGCCTAGAAGACGCATACGATAATAAAGCGATGGGCTGTTTTGCTCAAGATACGGCTGATGAATACGGTATTGGCCGCGAGCAAATGGATGAATTTGCACTTAATTCACTGACCAAAGCAAATGCTGCGATTGCAAATGGCGATTTTGTAAATGAAATTGCGCCGCACACTATTAGCTCTCGTAAGGGCGATGTAACCATCAGCATTGACGAGCAACCAGGTAATGCACGCCCAGAAAAAATTCCCGGTTTGCGTGCTGCGTTTAAAAAAGACGGCACCATCACTGCGGCTAATTCATCGTCAATTTCAGACGGTGGCGCAGCCCTTATTTTAATGAGTGAATCGCACGCCAAAGCACAAGGGCTTACGCCACTGTGTCGTATTGTTGCGCACAGTACCCATTCTCAAAAACCAAGTGAGTTTACTCTTGCTCCTGTTGGCGCAATGAATAGTTTGCTTGCAAAAGCAGGCTGGACAACTGACGACGTTGACTTATGGGAAATTAACGAAGCATTCGCCATGGTAACAATGTTGGCGATTAATGAATTAAAACTTGATGCCAGCAAAGTGAATGTTAATGGTGGTGCTTGTGCACTTGGCCACCCAATTGGTGCTAGCGGCGCACGTATTTTAGTGACACTTATCCATGCTCTTAAAAATCGTGGCCTGAAAAAAGGCGTAGCGTCTTTATGTATTGGCGGTGGCGAGGCGGTCGCACTGGCGGTTGAAGCACTATAAATTAGTTAAATTTAAACTCTTACAGCCGTAGGCTCTTTTAACAATAACTACTGCGGCTTAATTTATTACCCTCTGGGGAGGAGTGCGTTATGCACCAAGTACCATTACTGATCAACGGCGAATTTGTTCAATCAACATCAGATCAACTGATTGACGTTATTAATCCAGCAAACCAAGAAGTGTTAGCACAAGTACCGTGTGCTACCGACGCTGAAATGGATGCGGCTATCGCATCAGCCAAAGACACCTTTAAAAGCTGGAAAGATGTGCCAATTACTGAACGTGCGCGCATTATGATGAAGTATGCAGCACTTTTAAAAGAGCACCACGATGAACTAGCCACCATTATTTGCCATGAATTAGGCAAAACCTTTGAAGATGCCAAAGGCGATGTTTGGCGTGGTATTGAAGTGGTTGAGCAAGCAGCTAATGCGCCATCTTTAATGATGGGCGAAACCATGGAAAACGTGGCCCGTAAAATCGATACTTACTCATACATGCAACCACTGGGTGTGTGCGCGGGTATTACGCCGTTTAACTTTCCAGCGATGATCCCACTATGGATGTTCCCACTGGCGATTGTCTGTGGTAACACCTTTATTTTAAAACCCTCTGAGCAAGATCCGCTGACGCCAATGCGACTCGCTGAACTGTTCATTGAAGCCGGCGCACCTGCAGGTGTACTACAAGTTGTTCATGGCACTAAAGTACAAGTTGACCGCTTATTAGAAGATCCCGCAGTACGCGCAATTTCGTTTGTTGGCTCGTGTGGCGTAGGTGAATACATTTACTCTAAAGGCACGGCTAATTTAAAACGTGTACAAGCCTGTGTCGGTGCTAAAAACCACATGGTGATCATGCCTGATGCAAGTCGCTCACATGTAGTTAATAACCTTGTTGGTGCCTCTGTTGGTGCTGCGGGTCAGCGTTGTATGGGTATTTCAGTGGCGGTGTTTGTTGGCCAAGCGAAAGACTGGGTTGAAGACATCAAAGCCGGTTTTGCCAATGTGCGCCCGGGTGTGTGGGATGACAAAGATGCAGCCTATGGTCCGCAAACATCGACCGCAGCCAAAGCGCGTATTTTGTCACTGATTGCACAAGGTAAAGAGCAAGGTGCAACGTGTTTAATTGATGGCTCTGATTTTACTGTTGCAGGCTATGAAAAAGGTAACTGGGTAGGACCTACCTTATTTACTGACGTCACCACTGAGATGGATTTATACAAAGAAGAAATTTTTGGCCCAGTACTGGCGTGTATGTTTGTTGATTCGCTTGATGAAGCAATCGCGCTTATAAATGATTCTCCATTTGGTAATGGCACGTCGTTATTCACTTCAAGTGGTGCGGTTGCGCGTAAGTTCCAACATGAGATTGAAGTTGGTCAAGTGGGTATTAACGTACCAATTCCTGTGCCACTGCCATTCTTTTCGTTCACCGGTTGGAAAGGTTCATTCTATGGCGATACGCATACGTACGGTAAGCAAGGTATTCGTTTTTATACTGAGACCAAAACAATTACTTCACGTTGGTTTGAAGACGAGATTGCCTCTGGTCCAAACATGAGCATTAATCTTAAATAACTAATTTAACTTACTCCACATAATAAAAAAGAGGGGCACGAAGGCGATTTCACACACAATATTGCCTTCGTTGCTCTTCACGAATATCTAATTTGACAACGCAATTATAAACAAGAGGTCTCCAATGGACTTTAATTTAACTGAAGATCAGCAAGCATTTGCTCAAACAGCTCGTCAATTCGCAGAATCAGCACTGGCTCCTTATGCAGCAAAATGGGACCGCGAACATATTTTTCCAAAAGATACCATTAAAGCTGCAGGTGAACTGGGTTTCTGTGGTTTGTATACGCCAGAGGAAGCAGGCGGTTTAGGCCTGTCGCGCTTAGATTCAAGTATTATTTTTGAACAGTTGGCGATGGGTTGTACAGCTACAACCGCAATGTTGACCATTCACAATATGGCGACCTGGATGATTGCAAGTTTTGGTACTGAGCAAACAAAAGCTAAATATTGTGACCAACTTGTTATGGGTGAACTACTAGCTTCTTATTGTTTAACAGAGCCTGGTTCAGGCTCCGATGCAGCCTCATTGAAAACAAAAGCGGTTCGTGATGGCGATGATTACGTGATCAATGGCTCAAAAATGTTTATCTCAGGCGCAGGCGAGACCGAAGTGTTAGTAGTTATGGCGCGTACTGGCGGTGAAGGTGCGGCGGGTATTTCTGCGTTTGTAGTACCGGCTGATGCCAAAGGCGTTGAATACGGTAAAGCAGAAGAAAAAATGGGCTGGAATGCGCAGCCAACACGACTAATTAGTTTTGAAGATGTACGCATACCTGCTCATAATTTATTAGGTCAAGAAGGTGAAGGCTTTAAGTTTGCAATGCAAGGCCTTGATGGCGGGCGTATTAATATTGCAACTTGTTCAATTGGCACTGCCCAAGCGGCACTTGAAACAGCCCGTGAATACTTAAAAGAACGCACACAATTTGGTAAACCGTTGGCTGCTTTTCAAGCGCTGCAATTTAAAATTGCCGATATGAATACCGAGCTTGTTGCGGCGCGTCAAATGGTGCGTTTAGCGGCTTTTAAACTTGATAATAATGACAGCGAAAAAACCACTTATTGCGCCATGGCAAAGCGTTTTGCCACTGATGTAGGTTTTACTGTGTGTAATGACGCACTACAAATTCATGGTGGTTATGGTTATATCAAAGAATACCCACTGGAGCGCCACGTTCGTGATGTGCGCGTTCATCAAATTCTTGAAGGTACTAACGAGATCATGCGGGTGATTATTGCACGCCGTATTTTAGCTGAATCAGCAGCCGATATTTTATAAGGAGCGCGAAATGTCAAACCCAAGTATTGAATTAACCATTGAAGGTCACGTAGCGATTTTAACCATGTCTAATCCGCCAGCGAATACCTGGACTAAAGACACGTTAATTGCCTTAAAAAATATGGTAAATGAGCTCAATGACAATAAAAATGTTTACTCCTTAGTGATCACCGGTGAAGGTGAAAAATTCTTCAGTGCTGGTGCTGATTTAAATGTATTTGCTGGTGGCGATAAAGGCGTAGCAGCGACTATGTCGCAAGTATTTGGTGACGCATTTGAAGCATTAACTGCATTTAGAGGTGTATCCATTGCCGCGATCAATGGCTATGCCATGGGTGGTGGTCTAGAAGTGGCGTTAGCATGTGACATTCGCATTGCAGAAGAGCAAGCACAAATGGCACTACCAGAAGCCAAAGTAGGTTTACTACCGTGTGCGGGTGGCACGCAAAACCTAGCATGGTTAGTTGGTGAAGGCTGGGCTAAACGTATGATTTTATGTGGTGAGCGCCTAAAAGCAGATAAAGCCCTACAAATCGGCTTAGTTGAAGAAGTGGTACCACAAGGCGAAAGTCTTGCGGTGGCACTTAAATTAGCTAATCAAGTGGCAGATCAAAGTCCTGTTGCTGTTAGTGCTTGTAAAACCCTGATCCAAAAGGGCCGCACTCAGCCAATGGCGCATATATTACCCCTTGAACGTGAGTTATTTGTTGGTTTGTTTGATACACAAGATCAACAAGAAGGGGTGAATGCCTTCCTAGAAAAACGCAAAGCAAATTGGGTGAATGGCTAATGACTGAGTTAACGCAATTAAATTCACCAGATGCGCCCGTGGTGTTTGAAACTGCGAGCGCTGCAAACGGCTCACTCATTGGTTTTGCCACGCTCAACTCCCCTAAATCGTTAAATGCACTTAATTTTGAGATGATCAAATTATTAGCGCCACAACTTAACGCATGGGCGGCTGACAGTAATGTTGCGATGGTGATACTTAAAGGGGCAGGGGATAAAGCATTTTGTGCCGGTGGTGATGTAGTCAGCCTGCATAATGCTATGAACAGTGGTGAACCGGCAAATCTAATAGAAGATTACTTTGCTCACGAATATCGCCTTGACCACCTCATTCATTGTTATGATAAACCGATCCTTGTTTGGGGTAATGGTATTGTGATGGGCGGCGGTTTAGGCTTAATGGCCGGAGCAAGTCATCGTGTGGTAACTGAGAACTCACGTATTGCTATGCCTGAGCTAACAATTGGTTTATACCCAGATGTAGGCGGCAGTTATTTTCTACATAAAATGCCTGAACATGTCGGCTTATTTTTGGGGTTAACTGCAGCGTCTATTAATTGTGACGATGCAATGTATGTGGCATTGGCTGATCACTACCTCAAGGCGGATAAATACGACACTCTGATTGAGCAATTGTGCAGTATTAAGTGGGGTAAAACGGCTTCATTGAATCACGAGAAGCTGACCAGTTTACTTACCGAACTTGATAATGTTTCTGGGCGAATGCCAAAAGGCAATGTAAAGGCGCATTTAGCCACCATTCAAAAATTGAGTGAATTTACTGATCTACGCGATAAAGTAAATTATATCTTAAATCTAGAAACTGACGATACGTGGCTTACCCGAGCACAAAAAGCATTAAAGCATGGTTGCCCGCTCAGTTGCGCCTTAGTTGAGCGTCAACTTGCCAGTTCAAAAGGTAAAAGTTTAGGCGAATGTTTTCAAATGGAACTGGGTATGTCGGTTCGCTGTGGTGAAGTCGGTGAGTTTCAAGAAGGTATTCGTGCGTTACTGATTGATAAAGACGGCGCGCCTAATTGGCAGTTTAAAACGCTTGAACAGATCCCTGATGAATTAGTCGAGAGTTTTTTTGTTCAACGTTGGGATCACGACTCACATCCACTAAAACAACTTACACAAGGATAATGTTATGTCACTTTCTATTGGTTTTATTGGTTTAGGTAACATGGGTGGCCCAATGGCTGCCAACTTAGTTAAAGCGGGTCATCAGGTTAAGGTGTTTGATTTAAACCGATCGGTCGTAAATCTACTTGCTGAAAATGGCGCGATCGCCGCGGATGATGCTAAACATTGTGCAACGGATGTTGATGTATTGATCAGCATGCTACCGGCCAGTAAGCACGTTAAGTCACTTTATTTAGGTGATACCGGACTTGTACATATTTTAGCAAAGTCAACGTTAGTAATTGATTGTTCAACGATTGATGCAGCATCAGCACGCGACGTAGGCGCTGAGCTTAGTGAGCATGGTATCGACTTTGTTGACGCGCCGGTATCCGGTGGTGTTGCCGGTGCAACGGCAGGTACACTGACCTTTATCGTCGGTGGTGGCGATGAGCAATTTGCTAAGGCCCAACCGGTGCTTGCTGATATGGGTAAAAATATCTTTCATGCAGGTGATATTGGCGCAGGACAAGTCGCAAAAATTTGTAATAACATGCTATTGAGTATTTTAATGGCGGGAACCAGTGAAGCAATTCAAATGGGTATAAATAATGGCCTTGACGCAAAAGTGCTCAGTGACATTATGACCGCCAGCTCTGGTCGTAACTGGACTCTTGAGCTTTACAATCCTTGCCCAGGTGTGATGGCCACAGCCCCTGCTAGTAATGATTATAAACCAGGCTTTATGGTTGATTTAATGGCTAAAGACCTAGGTCTTGCGATGGAAGCCGCGCAGCAAAGTAATTCAGTAACCCCGATGGGGTCAATGGCTAAAAACCTTTATACCATGTTGCAACACCAAGGTGCGGGCAGCGAAGACTTTAGCGCCATATTTAAATTATTCTCGAAGGAGTAACAGGTGGAAATTAAAAATAATACCGTGGTGATCACCGGTGGCGCGCAAGGCTTAGGCTTTGCAATGGCGCATAAACTTGCGTCGCTTGGTGCTAATATTGCGTTAATTGATATGCAACAAGCGCTGTTAGATGATGCAGTTGCTGAGCTTAGCCAACATGGTGTAACTGTAAAAGCCTATGTTGCCAATGTGACTGATGAAGATGCGGTGGTAAATACATTTAATACCATCAATACAGATTTTGGTCATATTGGTGTATTGATAAATAATGCCGGTATTTTACGCGATGGTATGTTTATCAAAGCCAAAGAAGGCAAAGTGGTTGCTAAAATGGCCCTTGATCAATTTAAGTCAGTGATTGATGTAAACTTAACCGGCGTGTTTTTAGCGGGGCGTGAAGCTGCGTGCCATATGATTGAATCGGGTAAAGGTGGCGTGATAGTTAATATGTCGAGTGTTGCTCGTGCAGGTAACATTGGTCAAACTAACTACGCTGCGTCGAAAGCGGGTGTGGTAGCGATGACCACTGGTTGGGCAAAAGAACTTGGCCGTTTTGGTATTCGTGTAGGTGCCATTGCACCGGGCGTTATTCGTACCAATATGACCGACGCTATGAAACCAGAAGCCAAGCAGCGCATGCTAGCAGTAACACCCGTAGGGCGCTTTGGTGAAGCGGATGAAATTGCACATACAGCACAGTATATTATCGAAAACGACTTCTTCACCGGTCGCGTGGTTGAGATTGACGGCGGTATTCGTTTGTAAGTAAACCTTTTTTAAGTGTAATAAAACGGCAAGCCTCGGCTTGCTGTTTTTGTTTATAACTTAATTGGTTAATAAAGTAGCATCTTAAGTGACGCTGTGTGTATATACAGTTTTTTATTTGTCATACCAATCTGCCAAATTATGTGATCTAATTAGCACTCTGATACTTATCTACTTTTACTAAATTGAACTTAGAAAAATCCAAGCAACTTTTAGCTTTATCACGTAAAGAGCCTAATGCGAGAAAG
>NZ_JACJEY010000038.1:0-45718 GCF_014164295.1 Pseudoalteromonas sp. SG43-7 | reverse complement strand
TGGCTGGTGTGGTTACCGCTGTGGATCAGTTCAATAGCCGCTAATGGAATATGTAGGGTTTTATCAACTGGCGTGCCTGTCGCATCTAAAATGCCCACCACAGTGAAGGGATTATCATCATGATGATGAAAGCTGGTATTACCCATACCGTGTGAAATAACGATACTATCACCCAGCGAATAGCCTAGCTTTGCTGCTACCTGCGCGCCCAGTACAACTTCATTTAAATGGGCGAAGGCGCGGCCTTGGCTAAAACTAAGCTGCTGCTTTTTAGCAAATTTATAATGTTGAAAATAATCAGCAGAAGTGCCCAGTACCGCTTGGCCTTTATGGCTGTCCCCTAGTGATAGCGGAATGGTCCAGTTGACGCCGCGTTGCTGTTTTATATATTGGTAGCTTTGCCAGCCAACGCCATTATTAGCATGACCAATGCGAAAAACCGAAGACAATAACAGCTGTATATCTCCGGTACGAGCGCCAACAATTAGATCAGTACCAGAAATGGTATTACTAAAACTACTTTTGGCATCAACCCGCACTCGCTCAATACTCAGCAATAACATGACACTAACAGCAATAGTAAACAGAGTTAAGAATGCACTGGCGCGGCGATTATATAAGCTACTAATAGCAAGTTTTAAGAGGATCATTTACCTTGCTCCTGTAGCGACAGTAAATCAATGTTGCGATTAAAAAGCGGTTGTAAGCTTGTATCATGGCTGACAAAAAGTAAGGTGCTATTCGCTTCGTTTGCTTGTGTAAAAAGTAAGTTGATAAAGGACTGGCGATTGTTTGCATCAAGAGCAGACGTTGGCTCATCGGCAATTATCAATTCTGGGCTGCCAATAAAGGCGCGCGCCGCCGCGACTCGCTGTTGCTGGCCAATACTCAAACTAGCGACATTTTGTTGATGTAATTGCTCGTCTAAGCCCAGTGCATTTAATAGCCTTGAGGCCTCTTGATTAAGGGTTGGACTATTGATTAATGCTTTTTTTTGCCGTGGTTTTGAAAATTGGCAACCTAATGTGACATTATCAATCGGTGATAGGTAAGGAAGTAAATTAAAATTTTGAAAGATATACCCAATATGCTCAGCGCGAAACTTATCGCATTTACTTTTACTTAATTGACCCAGTTCACAGCCTAAAATACTCAGTTGGCCTGATGTAGGGCGGTTAATGCCTGCAAGTAACGATAATAAAGTGGATTTACCACAGCCGCTAGGGCCATGTAAAAACACATGTTCGCCTTTAGCAATGCTAAGTGTTGCAATTGCTAAAGTGGGTTTGACTTGTTGTTTTTGCCATTTAAAACTTAGCTGCTGTATATTAATCATCACGTAAATTACTACTGGATTTTGATGTTATCTTATAACGTGTATAATAAAATACCAACTAAACTGCGTTAAATCACATAGTGCTTTAATTGTGATTTCCCCCGGTCTCGATTATTATTAGCGGCTTATAACCCCATACCCATACAATCGCCCTTACAGGGCGTGCCATATACTCGGAGATAGCATGACTAGCTATAAAGTTTTAGACGTAAACGATGACTTACCAATACGCACTAAGGGCCCCGTTCACAGTGGCAAAGTACGTTCAGTTTATTGGTTAACAGACGAAGACAGCGCACGTTTGATCAGCGAAAAAGGCTATCAAGTACCTAAAGGTACTGAGCTGGCTATTATGGTAATTTCCGATCGTATCTCTGCCTTTGATTGTATTTGGCAAGGTGAAAATGGCCTAAATGGTGTACCAGGCAAAGGTATTGCGTTAAATACTGTTGCATCGCATTGGTTTAAGCTATTTGATCAAGCAGGTCTGGCGGGAAATCATATTGTTGATATTCCACATCCGTATGTATGGATTGTTCGTAAAGCCAGTACTGTGAAAGTAGAGGCAATTGCTCGTCAATATATAACTGGCAGCATGTGGCGTGATTACAGCAAAGGTGTTCGTAATTTTTGTGGTTTAGAATTACCTGAAGGCTTAACCGCTAATCAGCAGTTAGATGATGTGTTAATTACGCCATCAACGAAAGGTATTATTACTGGCGTTGCAGATATTCCTGCTGTGGATGATGTAAATATTACTCGTGACAATATCACTAATAACTTAACTGTGTTTAACTTTAAGTCTGAAGATGATGTTACGCAATACGAAAAACTTCTTGTTGAAGGTTTTACCTTAATTAGCGCTGAGCTGGCTAAATTAGGTCAAATATTCGTTGATACTAAATTTGAGTTTGGTTATGTGGAAGACTTAAATGGTACTAATAAACTAATTTATATTGATGAGGTAGGCACGCCAGACTCATCACGTATTTGGGATGAATTAGCTTATCAAGATGGCAAAATTGTTGAGAACTCTAAAGAAGGATTTCGTCAGTTATTAATTAATAATGTGCCTGATAGTGATGTATTGCTGAATAAAGATCGTATGCCTGAACGTGAGCAACTAGCAAAAGATTACATTTTACCTGAGTCGGTTATGTTATCAGTGTCAGAAACATATGTGGGTATTGCCAGTAAAATTGTTGGCTACAATGTTACTATTCCTGCCGATCCTCGTGCTGAGGTGATTGCTCTTTTGGATCAGCAATATGGATTGATTTCCAAGCTTTAATCATTAGTAATTAACTTGCTCCAATTTAAAAGTTTAGAGTTTTACTATTATTTATAGTTACTGGGCTTTTATTCTTGCATTTAGAGTCAGTCTCTAATTAACTTAACCTAAGATTAATTAGAGATACTCATATGTTAGTGTTCGCACAGCAGGGGATGACCAAATGAGATTGCAAGTAATGGTAACAAAAAGCGTTATAACTCTTTTCGCAATGGCGCTTGCAAGTATAGGTTATGCACAAGATGTTACGCTCAATATCGTTGATCAATATGGGCAGCCTCTCACCAATGCAGTTGTAGAAATTGCTAGCGAAAGCAATAAAAAATTATCGCAACAGTTACCTGTACTGATAATGGATCAAGTAGATAAGCAGTTTTCACCAACACTTTTGATTGCTCATCAAGGGCAGCAAGTGAACTTTCCTAATAGCGATAATATTCGCCACCACGTGTATTCTTTCTCTGAAGCTAAACCATTTCAGTTAAAGTTATATTCAGGGCAACCAGAAAATCCGATTACATTTGAAAATCAAGGGGTTGTGGTACTTGGCTGTAATATACATGACTCTATGCTAGGGTATATTTATGTTGCAAAAAGCGCTGATGTTTATCAAAGTGATGAGCGTGGAAATGTGCAACTAAGTGGCCTAACTTTGCCAGTACAGCTAACTCTTTGGCATTCTTTACAAAAGAACACACTTGAAGAAAAGCAGTCGCTAACGTTAGCTGTAAATTCGCCTCATAGTTTACAAGTAACACTGCAAACAACTGAGCCTAAGCCACGTAATACTTTTGGTAGTAAGTTTAAGGGTGGGAATGACTAATAGTTTAAAAAATCGCATAACTATTTTATGTGTAGGCTTAGTGTTATTAACTACAGTTATGAGCTTATTTAGTTTCTGGTGGTCGACTAGTCAATTTAATGAAAAAAAGGTCACCCAAGATATTAATGTGGCTGAAAATGTCTATAAGCAGTACTTAGCGTCGAAAGAAAGTTTATTGCTCACAGCTGCAAAAGTATTGACTGCTGATTTTGGTTTTAAACAAGCGGTTGCCACTAAGGATGCAAATACGATTAGTAGCGTATTGTATAATCATAGTCAGCGAATTAATGCTGATTTAATGTTGTTATTGGACTTATCAGGTAAGTTGGTATCAACTAATCGACAACAAGACTTTGATAATAATTTACAAGCGTTAATGAGTGAGTTGCTCAACAATACCGAGCAATCTAGCTTTGTTGTGCTAAATAATGAGCTATATCAGGTTATTTTATTACCTATTAAAGCCCCACGTACTATCGCGCACAGTTTAGTCGGCTTTAAAATTGATGATGAGGTTGCGGTTGAGCTAAAAAACTTAACCGGTATGGATGTAAGCTTTATTGCTAACAGCGATAATTTGGTTAAAAGCTCTTTGTTAGAGCGCCCGACGCCGTTTATTCCGACTGAATATTTTCATAAAACAACCACGCAACGAATTTTTGGTGAACAACTGGTATATCGCAATCGCGATGTACACCTACCTTCCCTTGACGATCATCCCGTTAATGTATTACTGAGTGCTGATCTAACGCAGAGTTACAGTGAATTTGAGCGATTGTTTTACACGCTAGTCATTCTTGCGTCTTTAACGATTTTTATCGGTGTTATTACCAGTAGTTTATTGGCCAAAAACTTAACCATGCCATTATCACAATTAGTGACTTTAGCGCGGCAGTTTGCCCGAGGAAACTACAGTGTTGACGCGATGAGCAAAAAGCAAAGCAATGAAATAGCTACATTAATAGATGCTTTTAAAAACATGGGTAATGATATTAAAGAGCGTGAACAACAAATTAGCTTTGCTGCAAAGCATGATTCTTTAACTGGTTTTTATAATCGTTCTGCAATGCTGGAAGTGTTGAGCGAAAATCTTCAACAAGACCAAGAATATACCTTAGTGGCAATTGATATTCGTGGCCTTAGGCATATTAACGATAAGCTAGGAGCTCGTATTGGCGATGACTGCTTAAAAGCTGTAGCTTTACGTATTGCTGAGTTTTCAGATGAGTTTGGTGGTTTACATGCACGTATTGGTGGGGATGAATTTTTAACCGCTTTTCCTAGTAGTGCGGGGCGTAATCTTAAAAGTGGTATAGTCGGATTAATGGCTCAGTTACAAGCGGGTTATACTATTCAAAAGCTTAAAATCAACTTACGCTTTAGTGCTGGTGTGGTGGAGTATCCTTCGCAAGGGTTACAAGCGGATGATTTAATGCGTCGGGTATTGATTGCTGTGGATAGTGCCGCCAGTGCTCATGAAAATATTCATTACTACCTGCCCGGAGAAGATGAAGCACATCTTGAAAGGCTCATCATGATCGATGAGCTCAAGCAAGCGATTCATGATGATGATGGTCAACTGTTTATGACCTATCAGCCTAAACTACATATCGCTACACAACAAATCAATAAAGTGGAATCGCTCATTCGTTGGCAACGCAAGGATGGTAGTTGGGTATCGCCGGAGCTATTTATTGATCTAGCTGAGCAATCGGGATTGATTGTTGACCTTACCGGTTGGGTGGTAAAAACAGTGATAGCACAGGTCGGACTTTGGCAACAGCAAGGCATTTATATGCAAGCTGCGATTAATGTTTCAGCCCAAGATATCGCTTACCCCGGCTTTCACTCCAATTTAATTCGTACTTTAAAACAGTTTTCAGTTGCACCTGCGCTTATCACGATTGAATTAACAGAGCGCGATATGATTGAAAATGAAGAAAAGGGCATTCACGCGCTGGATAATCTTAAAGCGATCGGTGTCAAAATATCTCTTGATGATTATGGGGTTGGGCAAACATCGCTAGGGCGCTTGAAAATGTTACCTATTGACGAGCTGAAATTAGATAAATGTTTTATTCTTAAACTTGATGAATCTGAAAAGGATCAGTTTATTGTTGAATCCACAATTACCTTAGGTCATCAGCTTGGCTTCTCTGTCGTAGCCGAAGGGGTTGAAACATTAGGATCGCTAGAGCTGTTACAAAAAATGCAGTGTGATCATGTGCAAGGGTATTATCTAAGTCGTCCACTCAAAGCCGATGCGTTTGAGCAATGGTTGGAGCAGTATAATGAAAAAGCTTAAATTATTATTTTTAGCTGTTATCGCATTATCTGCATTTAATAGCTTTGCCTCAAAAGGCAAGCTGCTAGCAACGCCTGGAGTATCGCAAGTAGAAGGTAGTGGTGGTGGTGGTATCGTGCCTTGGGCGCAGCTTGCGGGTTATGCCAGCGAAGATGAGTTTTCTATTAATGGCTTTTGTAGTCGGGCTGATGTTACCGATTACAGCTTAGATGTATGCGGTGCCCAAGTTAACTTGTTTAATCGCGTTGAGCTTAGCTATGCACAGCAAAACTTTGCTGTGCCGGCGCTAAATACCGAGATAGAACAAGAGATCACCGGTGTTAAGATTAGGCTCTATGGTGATATTGTTTATAGTGACTGGCCTCAACTTTCGCTGGGAGTACAATACAAATCCCTTGATGATGGCGCAGTCGCGACATTAGTAGGGGCTAATGACACCTCCGGTACTGATATCTACCTTGCTGCAAGCAAGTTACATTTAGGGGCCATTGCAGGTTATAACTGGTTTTGGAATGTTACCACGCGTTATAGTGAAGCAAATCAGCTTGGCTTACTTGGATACGGTGGAGCGAATAGCAATGAAAAACTCTTATTTGAAGCTAGTACTGCCATTTTTCTTAGTCGAGAAGTTGCTGTTGGAATAGAGTATCGTCAAAAATCAAATAATCTCGGATTGGGTGAGCAAGATTGGCAAGATGTATTTGTTGCTTGGATGCCAAATAAATACGTAAGTGTCACTGCCGCATACCTTGATTTAGGTAGTATTGCTGGAGCAAAAGACCAAACCGGTTGGTACTTATCGGTAACAGGATATTGGTAATGGAAAAAATACTAACAACGATAGTGTTAATAGCCAGCTTAGCTGGTTGTTCATCGGCTTCAAATCTAACGTTTTATCAGCAACTTGATGGTAAAGCAGGGCTACAAAGACTGGTTGATAGTTTCATTAATCAAATCGGTAATGACGAACAAATTATTCATTACTTTGAGCATGCAAATATTAGCCATTTCCGCGAAGGCTTTATTAATCATTTGTGTGTATTAACTGATGGGCCCTGTGAGTACACGCGTGATAGTATGGTTGATATTCATACTGGCATGCACATCACGGAGGCTGACTTTAATCATGTGGTTGATTTGTTAATCAATGCCATGAATGAACAAAATATTAGTCATACAGTGCAAAATAAAATACTCGCGAAAATGGCACCACTGAGAGCTGAAATTATTAAGATTTAGTGATCCAGTAACTTTAAAGCAGCTTCACTGACGTGATGTGGCTTTATTTCGTTAATAATATCTTTTTCAAGTAGCTGATCGCCATTTGCAATTAACGTAATGGCATTAGTTACTTTGGGTGCCACAACACTCCATGGCGAAGTTCCTAAGCCCACAACAGCAACAAAAGGAATATTGAATGCAGCTGCAATATGCATGGGACCAGAATCGATTGTCAGTAATAAATCAAGCTCACCGATAGCGTCTATCATAGTAATAATCGAGGTTTTCCCAGCAAGGACGACAGAGTCAATTTTTTGCTGGTTTAGCCGCTCCTGTAATTGTTGGGTATCTTCAAGCTCACCGTTATCACCAAAAATATAAAATGTGCAGTCAATATTTTTAGCTATATCAACCATTGCAACAAATGAAAGCTCATTAGGGTAATGACGCAAGCCTTTATTTTTTCCGCCAAAATAAACCCCGATAGATTTTTTGTTCTGTTTAGGGATTAACAGGCTCGGCTCTTTTACGATTGCTGTTTTTGGTATAGAGCTAAACGGATTACCATGTGGCTCATTCACAAGTCGGCAGTAGCGAAATATATAGTGGTGATTTTCGTCTAATTTCAGTTTGTGTGTTAACAGTGGTGAGCGACCATTTTTTGCATAACCTACTCGGTATTTGATACTTGCTAAAAAGCAAAGTATTGCTTCAGACAATGAGTTGCGCATAATTACTGCAAGCTCAATGTTAGCATTTTTGAGTATTTTTGCTTGTGCCCACATAGAGATGGGTTTGTTATTATCAAAGCGTTCATCCACGATAACACAGTAGTCAGTCTCGCGTTTAAACATCTCAGCTAAGTGAGGTCTAACAAATAAGATAATGCTTTTAGTTGGATAAAGGTCTTTAAGTAGTTGTAAAGCCGGTGTGCAATTGACTGCATCACCAATAAATTTTGGTAGTACTACTAAAATATTGCCTGCTATTTGGCTGCTTACTATTTGTTGATTATTTTTTTTCATCTAAGTTTAGCCTTTAGAACTGTCAATATTAAGATATTTTAAAATCATCTTTGTATCACATTGTTTGCAATATAATGCCTAGTATAAATGTATATAATTGTAGAAAAAATATTTTTTAGTTTATTCTTGATAATTTAAGTAATTTACAGTGTATATAGAAGCTGGCAAAATTATTGTGCAAAATGTACCGTAACTATTTTAATAATAGGCTCTGGTAGAGAAGGCTTAGTAATATGTAACAGAAGTAAAGGAACACAATGAAAAACATAGTAACTTGCCAATGGCTAAACGAGCACTTAAACGACCCAAAGCTGGTTATCTTTGATGCTGGCATGGTGCGCCCAGGTAAGCTGGGTGAGTATAAACCGCAGGCTAAGTTGCCAAATGCACAGCGTTTTGACTTTAAAAAGCAATTAGCCGATCAAGACAATCCGCTACCGCATACCATGTGCAGTGCGGAGCAATTTACTCAGCAGATGCAGTTAATGGGGGTTGATAAAGATTCCTTAGTTATCATCTACGAAGACCAAGGCTTATTTAGTGCTGCAAGAGGTTGGTGGATGTTTAAAGCCATGGGCTTTGATAATGTCAAAGTACTCAGTGGTGGCCTTGCTAAGTGGCAGTCGTTGGGTTATTTAACGCAAATTGAATATAGTCGCCATTATCATAAAGGTAACTTTGTTGCCAAACCGCGAGTTGGTTACTTTATTGATGCGGCTGCAGTCTTTCAGGGCATAGATGATGAACATACCGTACTACTTGATGCACGAGGTTATCAGCGTTATTTAGGTGAAATGGCAGAGCCGAGAGCTGGGATGCGCAGCGGCCATATTCCTAATAGCCGCGCTTTACCTTTTGTTGAATTATTGGATGATGGCGAAGCAAAACCATTCGTTGACATTAAAGCTGCTTTCGAGGCTGTACTTGGCGATCAAGCAGATCTGCAAACTACCTTGCAATTTAGTTGTGGCTCCGGCGTTACTGCATGTATCTTGGCGTTATTTGCCGATGAGTGTGGATATGAAAATCTGCATGTTTATGACGGCTCATGGAGTGAGTGGGGCGGCCGAGACGAACTACCTATCGAAACGGGTCCCTGTCCTTCGCGTTAAACGCAAATCCGTAGTGCTGCCAGTAATCAATGGCTTTTTTATTGAGAGGCTGGCGTACTTGTACTTTGCTTGCTGTTGCCGACGGGCTATGTTGTTTATGAAAATCCAGACACTTAACTTGCCAAGGTAAATCACAAAAATCATAGAGCTGTTGCGTGCTTGTGATTGGCTCTGATACTAATGTTTCGTATTGCATAATCATCACATTATCCGGGTGTTTTGCTGCAAAATGATTTATCAAAGAGCTGTAATCTTGATAAAAACTATCGATGTCTTGCAGGTTATAGCTATAGTGATGAAACGCACTGGCTGGGCTGTACAGTTGGCGGTAATTAGCTATACAGCTAGCTTTTCGGCCTCGTTGCATGCAAATGATTTTAGCCTTCGGGAAAGCCGCTAAAATTAAATCGATATAGTAAAAATTAAATGGCTGTTTGTCGCAGCTGCGTAGCTGTGGTGCTACTAGTTGACTAATACGCTGTTTATACTGACTCAACTGCGCCATTAACGCAGCATTTTTATATGCATCATTGAGCACCACGCTATTTAATGCCTGAGCATTATTACCTTGGCAAAGCTGGGCAATATCATTGAGTTCACCAACACCTTGCACCAAATCTGATTGATTCATTATTTTTTCTAGCAAAGTAGTCCCTGAGCGCGGCATACCAACAATAAATATCGGGGTAAAATCGCTGTCGCTTAAGGGCGGCGTATACTCGTGACTTAAGGTTATTAGTTGCTGGCAAAATGCTTTGTGAGCTTGCGCATCATATTTTACATGCTGACAGATCGCTTGCTTACTTGTAGTAAAGTGGGCAAAGGCTTGCTTATAATCAGCGCAGTGCTCGTAATTGAGTGCAATCGCATGGTGCAGAAATTGTTGCTGCATCGGCGTTTTAGCGTATTCGGTTAAAGTTAACAGCTGTTGTAAATGCTGCTTAGCCTGCTTGTTATTGTTAAGTTCAGCGAGCGAGTAGTGAGCTTGAAGATGCTGCGGATGTAACTCTGTAAGTGTACGCAGTAGCTGTATAGCATCATTCAATTGCCCCATGATTTTATAGGCCACAGCTAAGTTATAACTTATTTGCGGATTGTTAGGGGCTTGTTGATAGGCCCGTAATTGCCACTCGAGCGCCAGTGGATAATGGCCTAAACGAGTCAGTACATTAGCAATTAAATCGCATTCAATAACTTCATAATATGGATGTTTTATTGCTTCAGTTATATATTGCTGCGCATCTAACAGCTGCCCGCGCAGTACGGCAAACTTGGCTGAGTGAGCAAAATATAAAGGTAGGGGCGTAATACTAATCGCTTTGTTTAAGAGTTTATTTGCTTTGCTTATATCATTTGCTGCAACATTTACTTGCGCCAGCAAAAAATAGCTAAAGTGATCATCTGGTGTGTTTTTAATATTACTGATCAGTAATAAATGCGCGTCATTAAGCTTGCTATGATTAATAGCGTGCTCAATTTGTTGTTGTAGGTTTTTTTGTATCGATGTCAGCATGGCAATAAGCATAAAAGCCTTGGCGTAAAACACCAAGGCTTTTTTAATTTATAGATAACCGTTATTACAGTTCAAAGTTATACGTAAACTTCATGCCGATAGTACGCGGTGTTGTAGTGTAGTGACCATACACACGTTGTAGTTCAGGAAGTTCTTTCGAATCAATCCAAGACTTATCTCGACGTACAGAGGTGAACGCGTACTTATCGAATAAGTTATCAACATAGAGAGTGGCCGACCACATATCACCGGTTAGCTTGGCAGATAAGTTACTCAAGGCATAGCCTGCAAGCGTTTCACCATCAGCTTTTAAGCCAATTTTAGTGATCGTATCGCTCTGTGCTGTTATACCGTAATTTACGCTTAAAAGTTTATTATCTAATACATCTTGTTCGTAACGCAGACCAAACGAGAATTGATGCTCAGGCGCACCTGGCAAGCGGTCGCCATCTTCACCGCCTTGTACTCCTGCACCAAATACATCAGGAGAATCTTCAGTTAATTGCGCTTTGGCATAAGCGTATGTGGCATAAGCAGTCCAGTTATCCGCGATGATTGCACGGCTTGAAACTTCAACCCCTTTAGAGTTAGCAGTAGCTGCATTTGAGGTAATCAACTCCTGACCATTTACGGTTGTGCTACCGATTTGCGCGTCTTTCCAATCAACATTAAATAATGCCGCGTTAAAGTGTAGGCGGTTTTTAAACCAGCTCGATTTAAAACCAAGTTCATAATTTACAGTGGTATCAGGTTCATAACCAATTTCATTTGGTAGAGCACAGACAATTTGTTGTTCAGGTAACACATCAGGGCAAGGAGCTAGGCCGTTGCCACCACCAATCCTAAAGCCTTCACTAACGGTAAAATAGGCTAGTACACCAGTTTCAAAAGTGTAATTAGCGTTAAATTTAAATAAGTTACCGTTATCACTGGCGCTCGTATTCACCATTGCAAGTTGATCTAATGATGAAAAATCACCTGAATACAACGGTGTGGCTGAGCCTGAAGTAGTGGATACATCATATTCGTAAAAACGCGCACCAAGGGTTACATTGAATTGATCGGTAAACGCATAACCTACTTCACCAAATAGTGCTTTTTCAGTGGTTTCAGAGTCACTGACTAAAATATACTCGAGATCTTGTTGTAGATTAGGAATATCATCGCCCCAAAACTCAGTTAAACCGGGTGTGTATTCGCGATCGTCTGAGTGAGTTTCAAGCTTGTTGTAGTAACCACCGACAATCCAGTTAAAAGCACTATCAGAGTTAGACACTAAACGAATTTCTTGAGTGAAACTATCACGTTTTGATGTATCCAAGGTTTGCGCAACAAACGCTGGAAATTCTGCATAACCAGTCCATATGTCGTAAAGCAAATCAGTTTGATCACGTTGTCCAGATTGCTCATAGCTTGACCAACCAGAGGCAGATACAAGTTCAGCAAAACCTAAATCCGCTTTAATTTCCAAGCTTAATAAGTCGTTTTCTTCTTCACCAGGCTCAAGTATCCGCGCGGCATTTTCATACTGGCCAACCATCCCTTGTAGGCCACTGCTGTCACTTAATGAATTATATTGCGATGTAGAATTACCGCCATTTTCTTGTTTTTGATAAAAATAGTTTAGCGTTGCCTCTACAGCTTCATTAGCTTGCCAGCGAAGTGATACACGACCTGTGGTAATTTGCTCATCATTTACATCACTGACACTGCGCAAGTTAGCACTGACATCTTGTGGGTTGGTAAAATCAGGGTTTGGGTTTGATACGCCTGGGTTTTGTACTACGAAGTTATAATCGATATAACCTGGGTTGGTGTAGTAATTGACGCTAGCGCGAATAGCCAATACATCGTCAATTAACGGCGTATTAAATACTAAACCCAACTCACCGCCAGTGCCGTCACTTTCGTTTAAGCTAAACACATCACCAGTGACTTGGCCTTCGGTAATATCGAGCTGAGGTTGTTTTAATAAGTAACGAATTGCACCACCTAATGTTCCCGCTCCGTATAATGTACCTTGTGGACCGATAAGCACTTCAACACGGTCTACGTCTGTTAAACGTAAATCAATATTAAGTGGAATCTCACCCACGTAAGTGGCAACTGTACCACCATCAGAAATACGATCTGAAGTATTGGTATTTAAGCCACGGACAATAATTGGTGAACCTTCACGGCCACCTTGATCAGAAATAGTTAAACCTGGCACCCAGCGTGCCACATCTTCAAGATCACCAATGTTTTGATCTTTGATCACATCACCATCAAGGGCGGTAATATTAAGTGGTGCCTCTTGCACTGAGCCCGCACGACGAGTCGCGGTAATTTGAATTGTTTCAATTGCTTTTTCTGCTTGGGTCGTTGACTGCGCAGCAGCAAGATGGTGGCTATTAAATAAAATAGCAGAAACAGCTGATGCAAGAAGTGCTGGCCTAAAGGTGTTCATGTTCATTTTCCGAATAAGTTACAGTGATTTTATGCTTAAAAATCAAGCCAAGTTGATTATTTAAACAAAATACATTGGATATTTAGTGAATTTATATCCAATTATAGTGTATTTTTATTCTTTTCGTCATGCTTTATTTGTATTTTTATGCCGTTATTTTGAATAAATATCTAAGTGTTTTTGTAAGGACAGTTTTTACAGTTGTTTTTACAGCACTTTCCGCGCTTTAAGAAAAACCAACGACTGAATACCATATAACTATTTTGCATTTCATAATCGAGGTGTTCGATTAAATTATCGTTACTGTGAAAAGGCTTTGCGAAAGTAAGTTGTTCTTTGAGAGGGCGTTTATAGAGAGTATTTAGAAATTGGTTCATTTTCGCCAAGATACAATCTCTGCATAAACAGCTGGTGGTTGTGCTATCAAGCGGTAAAATAGCAGGCAGCTCATTGCACCAACAGGCATTGATATCATCAACATTGCAGTTAAGAGTAGCTTGGCATTGCGAGCAGGCTAAAATAGTCATTAGATATATTTTAATCTTCAATGAAATAGTCAGTTACAGGATAACAGATAATTAAAAATGAACAGAGCACAAGCGTTAGCAGAATTTGTCACTTTTGGTAAATACAAAGACGAGGCCATAAGTATCATTGTTGCATCAACAATAGGTAACCAAGGCCCAATTTATATATTGACGCTTGCAACTGTTCTTGATGTGCTCACTCGCTGCCAAGCAGATGAGATTGATTTAGACGACCTGGAGTTGTGGGCGAATGTTATAGAATCTAGAACCGACATCGACTATAGCGCCGTCGAAGGGATTATTTATGCCCTCAGCAACAGCGAACAAATGGGCGAGCTTGATAAGAGTAAAGTGGCGAAGTTGGTTGAATTATTAGCAAGTTAGTAGGGGCTTGGTTCTAGGGATATTGCGGCTAACTTCGCCTTGATATGGCTGTAAATAAAAAACGCGGCATAAAGCCGCGCCTACGATGTGATTGTTACCTGAGGAAATCACTTTCCTAGAGCCTTTTACCTAGCTCCTCTATCCTAAAGTCTATTACTTATGATATCCCAAGCAGGTTTCTACTTCGTTTTTCGAACCTAAAATCACCGCTACGCGTTGGTGGATAGCGTCGGGTTGAATATCCATAATACGTTCTGTGCCAGTTGAGGCGATGCCGCCGGCTTGCTCGATCAGCATAGCCATTGGGTTTGCTTCGTAAAGTAGGCGTAGCTTATTTGGTTTGTTTGGATCTTTAGTGTCGGTTGGGTAGGTAAAAATACCACCGCGACATAACACGCGATGAACATCACCGACCATGGCGGCAATCCAGCGCATGTTAAAGTTACGCGCTCGTGGGCCTGTTTCGCCAGCCATTAAGTCATTTATGTAGTTTTGCATCGCAGGCTGCCAATGGCGTTGATTTGACGCATTGATGGCGTATTCGTTGGTCTCTTCTGGTACTTGGGCAAAATCTTGAGTTAATAAGAAGCTGCCGTGTGTTTTATCTAGCGTGAAGAAACGTGTACCTTTGCCAGTCGTTAATGCAAGCACTGTAGATGGGCCATATAATACATATCCCGCAGCGACTTGGCTTTTACCCGGCTGCATAAAGATACTTTGATCTGCAGGATCTGAGCCTTCAGGCGCTTTCATTACTGAGAAAATAGTACCAACCAGTGAATTGATATCGGTATTTGATGAGCCATCAAGTGGGTCAAACGCAACGATATATTCTGCATTTGGGTTGCCAGCTACGGTGTAGTCTTCTTCTTCTGAGGCTATCGCTTTTACGTAGCCTGACTCCAGTAAAATATCTTTAAGTAGTTGGTTGGTCAGAACATCGAGTTTCTTTTGTGTTTCGCCTTGAATGTTTTCATCAAGCGTTGAACCTAGTACACCGGACAGGGCACCTTGGCCGACGCGGAATGAAATTTCTTTACAGGCCGCTAAAATCGTTCTGATCAATGAGATTAACTCTCTAGGGCAACCGTCTTCAAGTAATACCGGAGGTAGTCTACGCATTCTATTTTCCTGATAACGTTATGGGCCATGATAATCATAGGGTGAGAGGGATCATCACAGCAAGCGCTGAATTTCGTCTTAAATAACTGTATTTTAGGTGCAACATCCTATACTGGACACACCTTAACCGTATTTAAAACGCGAATAACAAAGATAAGATTATGCAAAAAATACCATTGATACGTTACATACTCTTTACTGTGTTGCTAACTATGATAACCCAAGCGCACGCAGCAATTAAGTCTATTAATGATTTTACTGAACAAATGAATCATTTTCCGGGCTACTTCTCTTTTTATTACGACACTCAAAACGGTAAAATTTATTTAAAAGTTGATAAACTCAAGCAGCAATTTTTATTACAGCAAAGCTTGCCTTATGGTGTCGGCTCTAACGATATTGGCCTTGATCGCGGCCAGTTAGGCAATACGCATCTTGTACAGTTTGAGCGCTTTGGCGATAAAGTGATGTTACGGGCTATTAATACCTACTACCGTGCAAATACCAGCAATAAAGCCGAACAAAAAAGTATTCAAGAAGCCTTTGCATCAAGTATTTTAGCGGGTTTTAAAGTGGTTGCACAAAGCCCGCAAGCTGTATTGATTGATTACACGCCCTATTTACTGAGCGATGTACATGGTGTGGGTCGAACGCTTGCTGCACGTAAACAAGGCAATTTTAGCCTTGATGAAAGTCGCAGTGCAGTAAATATGGATCGCTCAAAAGCGTTTATGAAAAATACTGAACTTGAAGCTGTGCTGACATTTAATGGCACTCAACCGGGTGAGTATATTCGTCAGGTCAGTGCTGACCCTTACGCATTAACCGTGCATATGCATCACTCTTTAATACAGTTACCTGATGATAATTACACGCCACGTGCGTTTCATCCGCAATCAGGTTATTGGAGTATTGAACATAAAGATTATGCCGCGCCATTAAGTGAATCAATGTTGGTACGTTATATCCCGCGTCATCGTCTAGCGAAAAAAGACCCAAGCTTACCTATTAGCGAACCCGTTGAGCCGATTATTTATTATTTAGATCCTGGTGTACCAGAGCCGGTAAAAACAGCGTTACTCGATGGCGCAAAATGGTGGGATGATGCGTTTTCTCAAGCGGGTTATAAAAATGCATTTATTGTTAAAGTGTTACCAGATAACGCCGATCCTATGGATGTGCGTTATAACGTGATCCAGTGGGTGCATCGTGCAACGCGCGGTTGGTCTTATGGCAGCTCGGTGATCGATCCGCGTACAGGTGAGATTTTAAAAGGTCACGTTACATTAGGCTCACTGCGTGTGCGCCAAGATATTTTAATTGCTGAAGCACTTGCAGCGCCTTATTTAAAAGGTAATGAAGTGGCAAAAACGTTACAAGCAATGGCACTTGATCGTATTCGCCAGCTCAGTGCTCACGAAATTGGTCACACACTTGGTATAGCGCATAATTTCTCTGCATCAGTGGCTGATCGTGCTTCGGTGATGGATTATCCGCACCCACTAGTGGGCTTTAATGACCAAGGTGAACTCGATGTGAGCCGAGGTTATGCACAAGGTATGGGGCAGTGGGATACGCAAGTTATAAAGTACGGTTACAGTGATTTTCGTAACCTTGATGAAGATGCAGAACTAAGTGCAATTTTAGCGGATAACCAAGCTAAAGGGCTGGAGTTTATTTCTGATAGTGATGCACGAGCGCAAGGTGGCGCGCATCCAACAGCACATTTATGGGATAACGGCAGTTCGCCAAGTGAAGAGCTATTAAGAGTGCTTGACGTAAGACAACAAGCACTCGCTAAATTTGGTATTAACAATATCAAAGAAGGAACCTCACTATCTCAGCTAGAAGAGATGCTGGTGCCGCTGTATTTATTCCATCGTTATCAGGTCGAGTCTGCTGTAAAACTGATTGCAGGTGTTGATTATGATTACGAAGTACGTGGTCAAGGTATGGTAAAAGGTGCACAAGTTGTTGCAAAGGCAACTCAACAGCTCGCTTTAAAGGCCATCTTAGCGACCCTAAATGCTGACAATTTAGTATTACCAGAATCAGTGTTAGCGCTAATTCCACCCAAGGCCTATGGCGAATCTAAAAGTCGAGAAAGCATTGTTGGCCGCACTGGCTTAACCTTAGATGCAATGGCGCTACCCGAAGTGGCTGCACAACATAGTTTAGCGTTATTGCTAAATAGCCAACGATTAAATCGTTTAGCACAGCAACAAGCGCGCAGTAATGCATTTTTTAGCTTAGATGAACTGCTTGCAAAAGTTTATCAGCAGGTGTTTTTGATTCAGAGCAAAAAAGGCATGGCAGGTAAAATCACTCAGCGGGTGCAGTTATTAACAGCAAAGCAGTTTGCTGATTTAGTCGCCAGTGATAAAGTTGCTCCAGAGGTGCAAGCTCAGTTGCGTTATTACTTAGTAAAACTGAGTAAGGCGTATCAGCAAGAGTCTTTACTTAGCAGTGCTGATGTTGGTGAAAGTGCGTTTAAGCAATACTTAGCCGATCAAATTAAACAGTTTCTGGCTACCGGCAATTGGCCTACAAATTTTACTGCATTACCAATTCCACCAGGATCACCAATTTAAATGTTAACTACAAGGCCCTAGAAGCTAGGGCCTAGTTTCTCTTGCATAAAACTGGTTTTTTGTTAACCTAGCCGCCTTCCATTTTTAGTCTTTTTGAGGTGTTTATGGCGTTTTTATCTCGTTCGATATTGGCGATGTCCATAGCACTATCAAGTCTTAATGTCAGCGCTAAAGCCGTGTGTGAAGTAGAGCTAAGGCATGGTTTGATCATCACTGATGATGTCATTCGTATTGTTGATAAGGGCCAAACCCGCGTACAAATAAATAATGATAATCAACTATTTATCCGTGGCTATTGGATTGATCTAACGTCAGATGAAACCCTAGTGTTAAAACAGTTTAGCGCGGGTATTCGCGATACGGTGCCTGAGTTGGTAGAGTTGGCAACTGACGGTGTTAATCTTGGCTTAAGTGCGATAGAGCAAGTTGTTGAAGGTATGTCGGACAAAGAGTCGGAAGTGCTAAAAACGCAACTGCAATATGTTGAGCGCGCTTTAATGGATAAATTTAAACGCGGTGATGATTTCTTTTTTATTGCCCCACAATCACTATCTAAAATTGATGATTTTTTTACCGAAGAGATCAGTCAAAAAATTCACTCTGCCGTTCATGGCTCTCTCGGCGCTATTTTAGTTTCTCTAGGTGATGCATTTAAGTCCCGCGAAGGTAATATTGAAGATCGTATTAATGACATGGGACAGCGCATGGATATTATTTCAAAAGAAATCGATAAGTCACTGCAGAAAAAAGCTCAACAGTTAGAGTTAAAAGCCTCAGAATACTGTGAATGTTTAAACTCGCTTGATGTCACCGAATCACGATTACAAATGATAGTACCAAGTATGGCTGATTTTGATTTAGTACAAATTAAATCTTAACTTAATCAATTCAATTAAAAAGCCCGCGTAATTAACGCGGGCTTTTTAATTTTAGGTAACCAATTACTAGGATCTAAACTTGCCTGTTTCAGCTTCTAAATCGCTCGTCAGTCCTTTTATCAAGTCCGTTGCAGCATGGGCTTGATGCGATAGGTCTGCGGTCTGTGAGGCGGTGTCAGAGATGGTCACAATGCGTCTTGCTGTGTCTTCCCCTGCATCGAGCTGCTCTTTAGCTGCAATGGCTATTTGATGGCTCATTTGTGCGATGGCACTCAAAGATGCAGCAACACGCTGCAACTCTTCACTGGCATCTTTAGATTTCGCTACGGTTTGTTCACTGGTGGCAATACTTAAGTTAACTGAAGTTTTTGCATCTTTCGTGGCGGATTGTAATTTACCGATCATAGTACGAATTTCTTCTGTGCTAGTTTGCGTGCGCTGCGCTAGTTGACGTACTTCATCCGCAACGACCGCAAAGCCTCTTCCTTGTTCACCAGCACGGGCAGCTTCAATGGCTGCATTGAGTGCTAACAGGTTAGTTTGCTCGGCAATACTTTGAATAACAGTAAGCACATTTGCAATATTATTTACTTCATCATCAAGGAGTTGGATGTTATTACCAGCGCTGTCAATTTGTTGCTCTAAAAGAGCTATGGTATTTGCTGCCTCAGCAGTTAAATGACTGGCATTTTGTCCTTGGCTTTCGGCTTCTTGTACTGAAAAGGCGGCTTGCTCGGCATGCTCAACCACTGTTTGCGCAGAGGCTGTTAGCTCAGTGATAGCTGATGCGACCATATGGGTTTCTTCGTTTAGGCTGCGGGTCAGTTTATCAAGCTCAGTTGAGCGGGATTCGTTATCTAAACTCTGATTTTTTAGACTATCAGTAACATCTTTAATACTGCCAACTACACCCCGTAGCCCTTGTTGCATATAGTGCATGGCAGCAATAATGCTTTCAGGTTGGGCGTCAGTACGAATATGCGAATTTAAGTTACCACGAGAAACTTGCTTAACAATACCAATTACCTCAGTGACTTCACCGCCTAACGCGTTGCTTAAAGAAATACCAAAGCGAGCAATTGCAGCAGTTAAAGCAAGGGCAATAAGTAGTGACAAGCCTAGTAACCACTTAGCGGTATTCCAGTAACGCTGATCAACTTCTTTTTCGCTGATCCCGGTACCAACATACCAACCAAAGTAAGGGGTTTTTTGCACCACAGAGGTTAGGTCAACGGTTTCACCATCACGGACAGAATCCCAATGATAGGTAATAATTTTGTTGGTTTGATTACCGACTAATTGTTCAACCATACGACCAATACTGTTACCGCTGGCATCTTTGAAATCATTAAAACTGGTGTTGTGTAGCTGCGGATCGTGAGGTGTAGCAATAAAGTCGAGTTTATCATTCACTACGTAGACATATTCACTGTCGTGGTATTTGTTTTCACGCAACATTTGCGTGGCAAAGTCACGCGCTTGTTGCTCGGTTAGTTGCCCATTTTTAGCAAGTAACTCAAATTGCTCGACAATATTTGTCGTGCTTTTCATGAGTTGATTGATACGGGCAATATTATCGTTTTCACTAGCGTGACGAAGAGATTGTAAGCCCAGTAATGCTATAGCATTGAGTGCTATAAACATTGCTCCAGCGAACAAGATTATTTTAGTTCTTAATGCTAAACCTGACAGCACATCGAGCCCCTTATTATTGTTATGACCATGATTTTCTACCATGTTTGTCGGCTAGATGTTAGCTTTAATTAACAATAATAACGGAATTAGACGTGATTTTTACTCAAGTTTCCACTGTAGGTAATTTAAAGTAAAATTTCTGCTGCGCTTAAGAGTCGATATTCTCCGCTGGCAAGGGTCTCATCAAGCTCGATATTTGCTACTTTTTCTCTATGTAATTCAACTACCTTATTACCGACTGCGGCGAGCATACGTTTAACCTGATGATATTTACCTTCGCAGATCGACAAACGCATACGGTATGTGGCAAGTTGCTCAGCAATTGCGGGTCTGGTTAGCTCTTTTTCGTTGTGTAATTGCACCCCTTGGCGCAGTTTTTCCAGCGCATCATCCGTTAGAGGTTCTTGCGTTTCAATTAGGTAAGTCTTGAATTTGTTATGTTTTGGGGAGGTGATTTTATGTGACCAATCTCCATCATTGGTAATGATCACAAGTCCAGTCGTATCGAGATCAAGCCGACCTGCAACATGAAAATCACTCATGTTAGGTTCATCGAGTAAATCAAATACCGTTGGGTGTAACTCGTCACTGTTAGCGCATACATAACCGACCGGTTTATTCAGCATATAATAACGTTTACCTAAAAAAACTAGCGGCTTACCTTGCCACAATACGTCATCAGTTGCTGTGATTGGATGATCATAAGCGCAGATCACCTCGCCATTTACGCTGGCATCTTTACGCTTTATTCCTGCCCTCGCTTTGGTGCGTGGCGTTTCTGCTAGATGGCTAATAAATTTATCTAGGCGGCAAGGGAATTTCATTGGGTTCACACTTCTAGTCGACTACAATGGCGGCGAGTATAACGGATCGTGATAACGCATGACAGTACACAGCGGACAAATATTAGCATATTATCAACAGCAAATAGCCACCGGTAAATTGCAATTTGATGATGCCCAATTAGCAGCGGTAAATGCACTAGACAATCTCGCAATTGCCATTGATAAACCGCATCATTGGTGGCAAAAATCGGTATCTTTGCAGGGCATTTATTTGTATGGACCTGTTGGACGGGGTAAATCGATGCTAATGGATGTGTTTTTTGAGACTGTAGCTATTAAACAAAAAACACGGCTACACTTCCATCATTTTATTGCTCAAGTACATACTCGCCTAGGACAGTTGCAAGGGGTTAAAAACCCGCTGGATAAAATAGCCAATGAGTGGTCAGAAACGCTGAGACTAATTTGTTTTGATGAGTTTTTTGTCTCTGATATTGGCGATGCTATGATCATGGCTGGGTTATTTAAAGCCTTGTTTGCCAAAGGCATCGTTTTGGTTGCTACGTCAAATTGTCAACCTGAGCAGCTTTATTATAACGGCTTGCAGCGTGCGCGCTTTTTACCCACCATAGCGTTAATTAAAGCGCATTGTCATATTATTAATGTCACAGGTCCTGTTGACCACCGATTTCGTTTTGGAAAGCACGCGACTCATTATTTTAACAGCTCGGCTAACTCTGAACTGGACGCTGATTTTTTGGCTTTTGCAGATAACTTACAAACAGCAACTGATATTACTATTTACGGGCGTAAACTAGCGTGTTTAAGACTCAGCAATAATGCCATTATGTTTGATTTTATGGCGTTGTGCTCAGGCCCGCGTAGTACCGCTGATTATATTCATTTAGCAAAGTACTATCAGCGTGTATATATTTGTAATGTACCAGTAATGGGCGCTGCGGCGACAGGTAAGCAAATAGTGCATGGTATTGAAGATAGCTATCAGCGTGAAAAACAAGATTTAAAAGAACATACACTAGACGATGAAGCGCGACGCTTTATTGCTTTAGTGGATGAATTTTACGACCGTGGCAAGTTATTGATACTGAGTAGCGAGGTTGGCATTGCTGATTTATATCAAGGTCAAAAGTTAGCATTTGAATATGCTCGTACAGAATCTCGGCTAATAGAAATGCAAAACTGGTAGTCACTCTATTAATTATAAACCTTTACTATCTACTTATAAGTGAGAGTTGCATTCTCTTTATCTGTAGTAGCTCATATCTGATTTTGCAGTTTTGACGAATAGGTTTAGATTTAATCTGACAGGCAGCTATGAGCGATGAGCAGTCAGTCACTAGCTATGGATTAAGCTTTATTAAAGACGATTTTATTGTTTGATTAAGAATAATTGCAATTAGCTAGCAGCAATATTATACATTTCTGATTTTTTTAGTAATATGTTAGTAGCCGATGGAGTTTTAAATACCAAAATGGTACCAACCATTTTTAAAGGGATGTTACATGGAATTCATTTTTATAATTGCAGTTGTTATATTGATAATTTGGTTAATTACCAGTTCACGCTCAAATTCAAATAAAGCAAAGCCTCGAGTATTAGATAATCCAAGCTCGGACATAAAAGGCACTCATGATACGTCAGCCTCTAAGTCTTCTATATCTGCTCTATCCAATGATGCAATCAGCCCAATAAAATCTATTAAAATTGATAAAGCATCAGTAAGCGTTGAATTACACGAACAAACTAATGAATTAGCAACCTCAAAGGAGACAACTCCAAAGCCACGCATCACTGCTGTTAATACACCTTCCCCAATTATAGAAAGTGCTGATAGTGCGACATATTCTGAAGATGAGCTCGCCACATTTAATATTTTTGAGAGCGCAGCCCCTCAAAATATAAGCATTAAAAGCACAAGAAAAGCCCAATGGCTTGATAAGAATAAAGAAACTATTATACAAAAGCGTAAGCTAATGGGGTTGATATACATAGGTGAGCAAATGGAGTCTATGAGAAGTTATGACCCAGACCCTGCGCTAATAAACTCCATTTTACCTGCATCAACACCTTTAGGGCATCAGCTGGGTTATTACACTGATGATTCGCTTGGTTACTGGCCAAGTTATAGCAGGCTTTCTAGGCAATGTAGAGGTGCCTATCTCGACTGGTTAGCAACCGACAGAAGCGCAGCTAATACCCCAATAGGATTCGTATTTTTGTACTTTTATGGATTTGAAAGATTTGTTGTTGTGAACAACAAAGACAATAAAGTTGCAGATGAACAATTCGAGGATATTTTTAATGAAGTACTTCGTTTACACAAGGTGTTTGCTTCAAATCGCTCTTTTGCTGGTTACTCAGCAAACTTTTTAGAATTTATGTATTTACTAAAACCTGAATTTTTTAAAAGTAAAAAACACATATTACCTAAGACACGTCATTCACTACTTTTTAAATTACGTCTTTCAGAGCAAATCGTTGCCACAGAAAAAGTGGATGATGAGTTGGCACTTGAATGGATCAAAAATACAGACCAATACAATTTAAAAACCGCAGCTAGGCGCTGCGATTTAGAGTTTGATTCACTTTTTAAACTTTACTACAAGCAAAAATTCCCTGAGGGAATGCAAGTTAAGCCCAATAAAACTAAATTAAACGCTGAGTACTTCTCTGCCAGCGGTAGTCTTCCTAGCGTTAAAATTTTACTAGATAGTTTACCAGACCCGAGCATATTAAAAGCCCCTATTAAAAAGCTAATACCTATTGCTGATAAAGTCGCTGAGGAACTAGCTAGTTGTAGCCGTTACTTAGGTAAAGCAGGCACTAGTAGAGATGACTTAGCTGCACTGATGTTACTGCCTCGCGCTATTGCTAGTAGTCAACCATCACCATTAATTGAAAAGTTTAAGAGGTGGGCTCAGGCTATTATTTTAGAAAATGGTGGGGTAACAAATGTATCTGAATTTTGGTTGCAAACAGACTTACCAGTACCAAAAGCGATAAATAAAAAGGAAAGTGACCTCATTTATAACTTAGCGAGCCTTGCTGATATAGGTATTGCGCCTGACTTACGTTACCACCATGCAAAACCTAGATTAGATGGCAAACTTGTCTTATTTACTCCAGGGCATGGGGAAGAGTTTGTCCCTAGTCATGTATTTAACCAAGTGGGTGTCGCACTTCGCTTAGGTGCGATGGTTGCAAACATAGATGGGGTTGTAGATGAGTCAGAAAGTTCTGAGCTAGAAAAGCTAATTGCTCATGATGAGAAATTAACGGATACAGAAAAGCGTTCTTTAAAGGCTTATCTTACATGGCGATTAGTTACCCCATCGGATAATGCGGGTTTAAAAAATAGACTTAATAATTTAGGTGAAACAGAAATAGAATTTGTGAAGCGGTTTATTCTGTCTATTGCGCTCGCTGATGGCAACGTCGATAACAAAGAAGTAAAACAAATCGAGAAGCTCTACACGAATTTAGGGTTGAATAAAGAGTCTGTCACGAGTGATATTCATCAGCTTACTACAAGTAGTCATCAGCTTGCGCCAAAAAGTCAAAATTCATCAGAGTTTAGCTTAGATGAAGCAATCTTAGCCCTTCATGAAAGCCAAACAACAGAAGCTAAAAATATGCTGGAAAAGATCTTTACCTCAGATGAAGATGAAAGCGATTATATTGAAGTCTCAGAGCTGACAAACGAAGTTGAAGGATTAGATCAGGCTCATAGCCAGTTGTTTGAAAAGCTATGTGCTAAAGCGCAATGGGGTCGCGAAGAGGTAGCTCAAATGTGTAGTGAGCTAAAATTAATGGTCGATGGTGCTATAGAAACCATTAATGACTGGTCATTTGATTTAGTGGATGCACCAGTAATTGATGATGACGGTGATATATACATTGATGAAGAAATAGTCGAAGAGATAAGGGAGTTATAACAATGGCAGCAAAAAAAATCAGATCAAAAGAGCGCGATGCAATTATACAGTCTCTTAAATCGGGTGTTACCCCAAAAGTCGGCATACAACATATACAAGTAGGTCGTGGTAATGAGCTTAAAGCGCTCATTAAAGATATCGACAGAGTGACAGAGGGCGGCTCTGCTTTTCGGTTAATTATTGGCGAATACGGCTCAGGTAAAACATTCTTTTTAAGTGTAGTAAGAGCGATAGCATTAGAGCGCAAGTTAGTTACTGTTAATGCAGATCTATCTCCTGACCGTCGTATTCATGCATCATCTGGACAAGCCAGAAACTTGTATTCTGAGTTAATGAGAAACATGTCTACTCGTAATAAGCCTGATGGTAATGCATTGACCAGTGTTGTTGAAAAGTTTATTACCGAGGCACGAAAAGAAGCAGATAATACAAGCAAGGAAATAACCACAGTGATCCACGAAAGGCTCGCGTCTCTCTCTGAGCTTGTAGGTGGTTACGACTTTGCAAAAGTTATAGAAGCATACTGGACTGGCCATGAAACAGATAACGAGCAACTTAAGAACAACGCTGTAAAATGGTTAAGAGCAGAGTATGCAACAAAAACAGATGCTCGCAAAGATCTTGGTATAAGAAGTATTATCTCAGATGCGTCGTTTTATGACTCTCTAAAGCTTATGAGTTTATTTGTAAGGCAAGCTGGCTATGAAGGGTTATTAGTTAACCTCGATGAAATGGTAAATTTATACAAACTCAATAGCACCCAAGCACGATTATCAAATTACGAGCAAATTCTAAGAATACTCAACGACTGCTTACAAGGATCGGCTGAGTACTTAGGGTTTTTACTCGGTGGTACACCCGAGTTTTTACTTGATCCAAGAAAAGGGTTATATAGCTATGAGGCGCTGCAATCTCGTTTAGCTGGCAATACGTTTGCAAAGCAAGCTGGTGTTATTGATTACTCATCTCCAGCATTGCATTTGGCAAGTTTAACGCCAGAAGAATTATTCATATTACTTAAAAACCTTAGGCATGTTTTCGCATCAGGTGATGAATCGCTATATTTAGTTCCTGACGAGTCCCTTAAAGCATTTTTAGTCCATTGCAGTAAAACAATTGGAGACGCTTACTTCAGAACGCCAAGAAATACGATTAAGGCGTTTTTGGATATGCTTGCCGTGATTGATCAAAACCCAAGTATTTCTTGGGACAGCTTAATTAAAAATGTTGATATTGCAGAGGAGAAGCCTTCCGATGTAGAGTTAGAAATTGAATCTGAGGACGATGAGCTAGCTGATTTTAAATTATGATTGATGCACACGAAAGGCTTGATTTTCGCATTCAGCAGTGGATTTTTAAACAAGGCTGGGATCGACTCAGAGAGATACAATGTTTAGCAATTGACCCTATCCTCTCAGGAAAGACTGATGTGCTTATTAGTGCCTCTACTGCCGCAGGAAAAACCGAAGCATTTTTTTTACCTGCAATAAGTAGTATCGCAGATCAAGTAAGCGGTGTAGGTATTTTATATATCAGCCCGCTAAAGGCGTTAATAAACGATCAAGATCGAAGGCTAGAAAGCTTGTCAGACTTGTTAGACATACAAGTTACACCTTGGCATGGTGATAGCCCTCAAGGTCGAAAAAATAAGCTGAAACGAAATCCATCTGGCATCATGTTAATAACGCCAGAGTCCCTAGAGTCATTATTAATAAGAGACAGTGGCTGGGTAAAATCTGCTTTTCAGAATTTAAAGCATATAGTTATAGACGAATTTCACGCATTTATTGGTACTGAGCGTGGCCATCACTTGTTGAGCTTACTGCACCGCTTAGAGCATCTGCTTGGCCGTGTAAACGCACCAATACCCAGAACCGCTTTAAGTGCCACTTTAGGTGACTTAGAAAGTGTCCCGGCGTCTTTAAGACCCAATAAATCGTTGTCTTGTAAAATAATAAAGCAAACGCAGTCTTCATCAACGTTAAAAATGCAAGTGAAGGGATACATTGAAAGCGCTGTAGTAATAGATGAGGCGGTTACTGCGGAGCAAAGCGTATGTAACGATTTATATGGCCTTTGCCGTGGTGGGAACCACTTAGTGTTTGCAAACAGCAGAAGTCGCACTGAAAGCATTGCGACCACTCTTGCTGAGATGTGTGAGATTAACACTGTGCCTAACGAGTTTTTTCCACATCACGGCTCGTTAGCCAAAGAAATGCGAGAAACACTTGAAGCTCGGCTTCAGCAAGATCAAATGCCTACTACAGCAGTGTGTACTATGACTTTGGAGTTAGGCATTGATATAGGCAAGGTTAACTCTGTCGTGCAAGTTACTGCGCCGCATTCTATTGCAAGTTTACGGCAGCGCATGGGTCGTTCAGGTAGGCGTGGTGGCGCTAGTATTTTGCGAATGCTGATAACTGAGGCTGACCTTACAGAAAAATCGAGTATTGTAGATAAACTGCGGCTTGAATTGGTTCAATCGCTAGCGATGATACGTTTATTGGTTGCAAGTAAGTGGTACGAACCAGCAGACACTTCGCTCTATCACTTTTCAACATTACTTCATCAAGTTTTAGCTCTCATCGCGCAATGGGGGGGGATAAGAGCAGATCAAATCTACGTATTACTTTGTAAAGACGGTCCATTCCAACAAGTTACTGTTACACATTTTAAAGATTTGCTATCTCATATGGGTAAGGTAGATCTTATTACCCAGTTAGGTAGTGGTGAACTGGTTTTAGGTTTTATGGGTGAAAAAATAACAAATCATTATACGTTTTATGCCGTTTTTAAAACCCCTGAAGAATTTAGAATTATAACGGGTAGTAAAACACTAGGGACATTACCCGTAGATAGCCTTATTTTAGAGGGCCAACATATTGTATTTGCGGGTAAACGTTGGGTGGTTGAGCTAGTCGATACAGACAAAAAAGTGATTTCAGTACAGCATGCAAAAGGAGGGAAACCACCTAAATTTGGTGGTTCAGGGATGGCTGTACATGATGTAGTGAGACAAGAAATGCTTAAAATACTGGAAGAAGGTGACTACAGAGTTCAAGTTGGTGAACAAAGAATTGAATTTGGTGATGCAGTTGCTCAAGCACTTTTCAAAGAAGGTGCTGACTTTTTTAAAACTGCAAAACTTGAAAGTACGCATTTCTTACAGTATGGCAATACAGCCGTTGTTTTGCCCTGGGCCGGCGATAAAGTTGTAAATACACTCGTTGCAGTACTTATACACAAAGGGTTTGGAGCAGGTGCATTTGCAGGAATTATAGAAGTTGAGAATACCTTAATTGATGATGTCATCGGGGCTCTTAAAAGCTTTCGAGATGCTCAAACCATATCAGCAATTGATTTAGCTGATGCTATTGCAGAAAAAGCCATAGATAAGTTTGATGAATATTTACCTCAAGAAATTCTTGCAAAAGGGTATGCCGCTAGAGCATTTGATGTAGAGAAGGCCCGAGTATTAGTCAAAGAATTGCTCATGGCAAGATTTAAACAAGCCAAAGAGGTTAAATTATGACTTCACACATTATATTCATCAATGTCCGGAAATGGCACATATGCGACTGTCAGATTTGATTGAGTCCTGTTAATCGAATCTGACAGATCAAGTTAAGACTTATTCACTTTTATCTGACGCGACCAATAAATTTAAGACCACCTTCTTTCGAAGATGGTGCTGTTATTGCAAATTGATTAGAGATTGAAATTTACTTTAAATATTTAACACTTTCGGTAAATTTCGTGTTCCATATCGTGAACGTTAACGCTTAAGCTGTCTGATTCTCGGCAGTATATTTTTAAACAGTCTAACAACTGCTCGCTGAGTTGTTGCTTTTGTTTAATCGTATGTCCTTGCATAATGTGTGCGCCAATATGGATAAAACCTTCCTTACCATCGCCCAATTGATAATGTGTATAGGCTATAGCGCGAGTTTTAATCGTTGCTAATTCAAACAAGCCACTGTTAAACGTTGCTTGATGAATTTTTTCAACCAATACCTGCGGTAATACCGGTAAATCTTCAGAATGTTCAATGATGATATGTGGCATGTTATCTATTTGCTCCCCTAAAAACGATATGTGAAACCTAAGCTGGTTTGAAACTGATTGAGTACATCACCATCAAAATGCCACAAGCATTGCTTGTTTTCGTCTGTTGGTAATGCACATGAAACGTTACTGGCATTATTGACGATCGTTGCAAGCCAGCGAGTTTCAAATAAGATGCGAGCTTGATCGCTAAATAAGTATTCTAAACCGCCATACAGGCCGCTGGCAAAGAAAGTATCAGAGCTGGTGAAGTTAGGACTTATGTAATTTGCACCAATTTGTGCGCCGACATAACTATTAATGTGGTTGCTTAAAGGGACTTCAACAGCACTTTGAAACATAAAATACTGCATTTCAACGTTTTTATCAGGGGAGGATTGAAAGTCACTTTCGGTGTTTGAAAAGTAAAAACCATAGCGAGCTGAGTCAATTGTTCTATCAATACTAAAAGCAAGATGGTTACTATCTTTGAGCTCTATTGCTAAACCGTTTTTAGTTTCTAATGATTGATTAAAGCTTTTACCAGTATAAATACTCAGTGAGTAACCAGCTAACGCACTCTGACTTACTAACAGTAAGCACAGTAAAACAAATACTTTTTTCATGGTGTCGTGCTCGTTGTTGTGATTAATTTAAGTTAGTATTGAAACATAGCTGAATATTAAATGTAAGCCACGAATCGTTTACCCCTACATGGAGCAAGTAATATATGAAACCTATAATGATAGGCGTATTGACAGGTTTATTGATCACCTTAGCGGGCTGCTCTGATGATGTTGCATCAGTTAGTTTGGGATTATTTACCACTAAAGATATTAAAGTTAACTCGCAGCAAGACCCGTTAGTAAAAGGCGTAACCTGTCATATTAGCCATATCGAAGCAAACTTAGATTTTGCTGATCCTTCTGATATGTCTATTTCGTGTCGCCAAACAGGACCAATTACTGCCGACCAATTACAAGCGATTGATCGTAGTAAGTCGGGTGAGGTGGTATTTAAATCATCAAAAAGTATTTTATTTAAATCATTAAAAGTGCGTCGAATTTATGATGCGCAAACGCGAACTCTGTTATATCTGTCGTATTCAACTAAAGAGTCAACCGGCAGTCATCATCATGCGTTATCCACTGTGCCATTGTATAACACCCAAGCATGGGCATGGGCACAAGAGCAAGAATAAGCAAAAGAGCAAACTATGTTAGCGTTATTTAAAAGCAAACCTTTATTAGATGAACAAGAGCAGCAATGGCTGATTGATACTTTTGTGTGGGCGGTGGAAAATTTTGACAGCGATTATTTCATTAATAACTCGCAATTAGTTTTGCCAAACCACCAATGCTTTCCCGATGCGGTTTCAAGCATTGAAGAAATGGCCAGTAAAGTGTTTGAGCGAGTGGTTGGCTATGCGGGGCTGCAAGCTTGGCCAATTACGCTGGTGGCGCCACAGCAATTGCAGCCGCAAGTATTTCCTCATTTTGCTTTTAGCAATCAGTTACGTGGTGATAATAGCCAATTAATTGTGCCGCCAAGCCATACGGTTAATGTGTCATTTAATCCAAATCAAATTAATCAGCCACAAGATTTAGTGGCCAGCTTTGCCGGTACTTTAGCGACAATTATGATCCACCATGTGGGCGTGTTACCACCAGGCGGTAAAGAGTTTTTACCACAAGCCGCCGATGCCCTGGCATGTTTTTTAGGTTTTGGGGTAATGATGAGCAATACGGTGTATCAGTTTAAAGGGGGCTGTGGCTCGTGTTACAACCCTTATGCGAACAGGCAAGCTGCACTTAGTGAACCGCAAACCTTATTTATGCATGCCCTTATTTGCCACTTTAAAGGCTATAAAGATTCTAAAAAGCATTTAAAGCCGCACTTACGCAGCCAATTCAAAAAGGCGCAAAAAGAAATAAAAGCCTTAGTTAATAGTACTGCTAATCCGTTGTTGTTAGCGCTTGATGATAAAAAAGCGGGGTAATCGTGGCTTATTTAGATGAGTTTTTATTGATTGCACTGGCACACTTTTTTGCTGTAGCAAGCCCTGGCCCAGATTTTGCCATTGTGCTTAAACAAAGTGTTCAGCAGGGGCGTCGTAATGCATTGTGGACCAGCTTTGGGGTAGGCCTGGCTATTTTATTACATGTTAGTTATTGCTTACTCGGGGTTGCGGTTTTATTAACGCAATCGCCAAACGTATTTATGGCATTAAAATATTTAGCGGGTGCATACTTGGCCTACATTGGTGTGCAAGCGCTTAGAAGTGCTAGACCGGCGCCAGCGCAGCAAGAAACTGTTCTTCAATCTCAAGGTGTTGAATCCAGTTGGATTGCATTTCGTCGCGGCTTTTTAACCAATGCGTTAAACCCAAAAGCCACGTTATTTTTTATGTCGTTGTTTACTTTAGTGATCAGCCAGTCAACGCCATTAATTGTGCAAGCAGGCTATGGGCTGTATATGGCATTGGCAACGTGGGCGTGGTTTTCGTTTCTATCCTTGGTGCTATCAAAGCCTAGTGTTCGCGGTTTTTTTCAAAAAAGTGGCTATTGGTTTGACCGTGGTATTGGCGTGATTTTGATCGCTCTAGCAATAAGAATTGTAGTGTAAGTGTTGTTTTAACAGAAATCTGTAGTAGGTGAATATGGCTGTATATAATTTTTCGTTTGGTTCAAATATGTCGTCGAGTCGTTTATTGGCGCGTTTACCAAACGCTACTCGTATTGGTACGGCAATACTAGCCGGTTACGAGTTAACCTTTGATATGGTAAGTACTGATGGCTCAGGAAAAGGCAATGTACGCCCATCAAATGATAAGAACGCGCAAGTATATGGCGTGGTATATCAACTCAATGACGCAGAAAAAACGATTTTAGACGCCATCGAAGGGCCCCGTTATGACTGCGTGGATATTCAAGTAACATTACTTGATGGGCAACAAGTAGCGGCGCATTGTTATATTGCCAACACCACTGATGCGCAGATACTGCCTTACGATTGGTATATGCAGCACGTTCATCGCGGTGCGCTTGAAGCTGGTGTGCCAAATGCGTACAGTGATGCCATAAAGTCTCGGCCAACCTGCCAAGATAGTGACAGTGCGCGTGCAGCCATTGAGTTTGCTGTACATCAAAAATAAAAACTAAAATGATAACTCCAAGGATTGTTATGAAATTAACTAAACTAGCGATTGCGGCCACCTTATTAGCAGGCTGTGCATTTAATAGCTATGCCGATATTGATACCAAGCACATCAATCAAGTGATTGAAAATTCAATGGCGCGCTTTGATGTGCCGGGTATGGCCGTGGCGATTGTTGAAAACGATAAGGTTATTTTTGCTAAAGGCTTTGGTGTTAGTAACTTAGATACTGGTAGCAAGGTGAATAAAGACACCTTATTTGGTATTGCATCAAATACTAAAGCATTTACGGTTGCGGCATTGGCAAAATTAGTTGATGAAGAAAAGCTTAGTTGGGATGACAAGGTAATTGATCACCTTCCTGAATTTCGTTTATACGACCCTTATGTAACCCGCGAAATGACGATCCGTGATTTATTAAGTCACCGTAGTGGTTTAGGGTTAGGCCAAGGGGATTTAATGATTTGGCCTGACACCGATAAATCAATCGAAGAAATTCTCGCAGGCCTTAAATATTTAAAACCAGCTAGTAGCTTTCGCAGCACATACGCTTATAACAACTTGATGTTTGTGACCGCTGGCGAGGTAGTCGCGCGGGTCTCAGGTATGAGCTGGAATGATTATATTGAAAAGAATATTCTCCAGCCTTTGCACATGGATAACTCACGCGCTGGTTTTTCGCGTATTCCAAAAAGTAATAATAACTGGGCAACGGGTCATATTCCTATGGATGGTCAATTACATCCATTTTTCGTTAATTACTTAGAGGATTTTCGTGGTGCCGGCGCGATTGCATCCAGTGTGAATGATATGAGCCAATGGCTACGTACACAATTAGCCCATGGTAAAATGCCAAATGGCGAGCAGTTGTTTAGTGAAAAACAACAAGAGCAAATGTGGCATCCACATATTACCTCACTGGCGTCAAAAAGCGCTTATGAGGCTTATCATCAGCAATTTAGAGGTTATGGTTTAGGTTGGAGCATTGAAGACTACCACGGTATTAAAAAATTAGGCCATGGTGGTGGTATTTTAGGAATGGTATCGCAGGTGACGTTATTGCCTGAGAAAAACCTCGGGATTGTTATTTTATCTAATCAGCAAGCATTCGGTGCGCTCTCTGCTATTACTCATGAAGTGCTTGAAGACGCCCTTGAACTTGAAGATAAAGACTGGGTAGCAGAGTTGGCTAAAAAGCATTTTGAAGGTAAGCAAAAAGCGTATGCTAATGCTAAGCCGGACGCTCCTGCAGACTATCAACCACAGTTACCAAATATTAGCTACACCGGCACTTTGCATGATGATTGGTATGGTGATGTTATTATTGAAGAGCTGGACGGTAAGCTACGTATTGATTTCACGCATACTAAACGTTTAAAAGGGCAGCTTGAGCATTACACGGGCAACACATTTATCGTCAAGTGGGATGAAAAGCTACTCGAAGCTGATGCGTATATTAGCTTTGATATGAGCACTAAAAATCGTGTGAATGAAGCGACAATGCGTGCAGTATCAACAGCGGTGACTGATTTCAGTTTTGATTTTAGAAATCTTCATTTGCAAGCTAAATAGTAAACCAAAGTCGCAAAGCCACCAAAGGGTGGCTTTGTTATAGTTACAGTCGTTAACTCATTTGGAGCATTTATGCGTACTGCGATTATTTCTCATCCTTTTTGCCGTAAACACAAAATGATCGCGGATCATCCAGAGTGTCCTGAGCGCTTAGATGCTATTACCGATCGTCTTTTGGCCAGTGGCTTGGATATTGCCGTGCAGCAAAAGCAAGCGCCTAAAGCATTACGTGAGCATTACTTATTAGCCCATGATGAGGCCCTTGTATCGCTGGTGGAAAACACCCTCCCGGAACAAGGTTTAGTATCACTTGATGGCGACACTTGGTTATGCCCAGAGTCATTTTTGGCAATTGAGCGGGCAGTAGGGGCAGGGCTATTAGCCGTCGATGAAATATTAGCGGATAATCTCGATGCCGCATTTTGCTCCGTACGGCCACCGGGTCATCATGCAAACCGTACAACCTCTGCCGGCTTTTGTGTGTTTAATAACTTAGCAATCTCGGTGAAGTACGCGCAAAGTAAAGGGATTAAGCGCATTGCGATTGTCGATTTTGATGTTCACCACGGTAATGGCACGCAAGACATTTTTATCGATGATGACAATGTGTTGCTTTGCTCATTATTTCAGCATCCTTTTTACCCTAATACCGCCGTTGAAAATAACGATACATTGGTTAATTCACCGTTGCCCATAGCCAGCGATGGCAATGATTTAAAAACGTTGTATAACCAACAGTGGTTACCTAAATTAACAGAGTTTAAGCCAGAGTTATTGTTTATCAGCGCAGGGTTTGATGCGCATTTTGAAGATGATATGGCAAGTCTCAAATTTGTTGAGGCCGATTATGCCTGGTTGACACAACAGCTGTGTGACATGGTAAAAAGTACTGGCTGTAGAGGGATTATCTCTTATTTAGAAGGAGGATATAATTTATCAGCGCTAGGGCGCAGTGCTATAGAACATATTAGAGTGTTTACACAAGCAGAAGAGTAGCTTTATATTCATTCTACAATTAAGTAAAAATATTGGTTGTTGTATGATACCAATACCACTAATTAAACAAGGAAGATAATGTCTGTAGTAATTAATATCTTAGTCACGTTGGCACTGTGCTTTTGGGGAAGCATGATGATGATGTCGCCGATGATGTTCGGTGCCCCTGGCGCGATGAATAATAAGCAAAAAGTGTTCTCTGCCATACTCATATTAAGTTTTCCAGTACCATTATTTTTGCTTATTGGTTTATTTGGCGGCAGTTATTTTGGTATTGATAGTTATAAAATGGCGCTGATAAGTGCTGTTGTTATTGGGTTTTTCTTTGTGATATTTGGCTATACGGGTATGATCAGTAATCTGCTTCGGGGTATTGCCAATGCGGGTTATTGCGTTGTTGACCAGCATGTTTACTTTAATGCTAAGTTAATAGAAAACGCTGACGCTGAAAGCTTTACTACTTACAGTTTAGCCAATTTGAATACCTATGACGCTGCATTATACGCCAAAGATAAACAGCACCTTTACTATTGTGGTAACGCCATTAGCGGTGTTAACTCTGATAATCTAAAGGCTAAGATTATTGGTACTGATCTTTATTGGATTAATGATTCGCAAGTGGTTAAAGGCGAGCGTATTGTTGCAGGAGCTGATCCTAAAAGTTATAAGGCCTATTCTTATAGCTTTTGGAATATCTCTGGAAGGAAAGGCCGACAAGTCATTTACCATAACGATGAGCCAGTGCCTGAAATAGATGCGCAGTCATTTAAACCTATCGATGATAGTTACGGTAAAGACCTGCAACATATCTTTTACGCAAATATAGCCATCTTAACTGACATTGATGTAGATACCGCTAGTTTTACACGATTAGACGAGAACTTTGCTAGCGATAATCAGCATATTTTTTACTTAAATGGTGAAGATAGTCATGTATTGATGGGGGCTGATCCCAGCAATTTTGAAATTTTTCAACGCGACTACTATCGCAGTGGTGAGACTGTTTATTACGTAACTCAATATAAGTCGGCAAAGCCGATGACACAAGTCGATGCTGACAGCTTTAAAGTCACTCAATATGATGAACAAACTCATTCGGATGCTTACGATAAATATCATTATTATTTTCGCGGTGAGATTGTTGCAACGCGCTAAGTTTAGAAAAATATAGGACCTGTTAGGGCGTTGCGATGAACGAGGTAATTTGCTGTTGAAAATGATTAAACAGAAGGAAGTTTATTCATACTCTTTGGTAACTTGCCTACGTTTGTTTGCGTTGCATCAACTTGGTTTATATCGATAAAATTAAGCTCCCCGTTAGCGATGATCTGCTCACCATTACTCAGTTTTAATCGTGTAGGGGCAAAACCCATGCGGATCTCCCGACTCCAATTACAAGCATGCGTACCGTTTTGGCAGCGCGAAAGTGCTTACTGTTATACTCAATAATACTCCCTAAAAAAATGCATAATATAGCTGAACTTTAATCAGCACTTAGTTTTGCAGCTCATTGAACTTTACAGGTTTAAGACTGCTTAACTGTAGTAGCTGCTCGGCGCAGTAAGCTGCTTTTAAACGATGTTCTGGCCCAGAGTTACTTAAAAAATGGCTCAACGTGCGCAGTCCTAATTTTTGCGCCATTTCACTGTGTGATTGCTGAGGCATGCTATGGCTTTGCGCTAATTCATCGAGCACTTTTAGCAAAAATTGCTGCACTTTATCTCGTCTTGGCGATGACAGTTGCGGCTGTGGAGATTGTTTTGCAAGCCAGTTGCTAAATATATTAGTTGTTTTGTTGTCGGTTAAATCATCAAAATAGAGATTAATCCAACGATCCAGTTTTACAGCAATCGGACGTAGCTGCCACTGCGTACTATCGCGCTCAATACGTGCCACAATAAGTTGTGGTAATTGCTGCTTAAATAGCATCATATTATTGATCGCATGGTGTGTCAGCTTAGTGTAGGGCTGGCTAAAAAAGAGCGTATTGCGTTGCGTATCTTGGTAACTGAGCAACATGCATTGCGTGGCTTCATCAAATGTGTGTTGGTGAACATGACTAGGAGCAAAGCATATATAGTCGCTTTGCCAATCAATTTCGGTTATATCACTAATAGCCTGTGGCTTTAGTGGCTGTTCGCTTGGTTCAACATAGGTCTTTTTAAGTTGGCGAAGACGTTGCCAACCATTGAGCTGAGCGTTTGAAATACGCTGAGTTTGTCCAAACCAACTGCAGCCAGAAGGCGCACCTTCAAGTAATTGGGTTGCTTGCCAGATTTGGCTATAGTTAAGCGTTTGCTCGGTTGTTGTGCGACTTTCGGCAAGCGTAATAAAGCGGCCGTATTCGTCTTGTAAAACCAACGTCAATCCATGTGCGCCACTGCTACGACGCCACGGATAACCGCCTAAACATAACAACTGCTGTGGAGGAAAAATATGTTCAGCATCTTGCGTTTGTGTTTGCTCTTGGCGTTCAAGCATCACCAAAACGTGTGCTAGTTCAAGCAAAACAGTGCGTTTGTCACGCAGATGTTCACCACTAAGATAGCGTGCGAGTGTGCCGCATAAACGTTTTAGTGGTGCAATGTTAAAGCCTGCCTTTTCCATCGGGATCTGCAGTAATTCAATAGTGAGCAGTGATTCACTGCGCAGCTGCGCTAAGGGTACTCCTGCAAGCATAATGAGCTCAGCGTAGCATGCCTGCTTAAGCTGCGTTTGTGTTTGGTTTAATAGTGTTTTTTGCTGCTGTTGTTCTTGTTGCAACCAGTCGGGCCATTGCAGCATTTCACCTTGTTGCTCAAGCCACAAGTAAACGCCCAGTAGTGCGTATGCTTGGCTATCTTCATTGCAGATAATATCATTAATTGTGGTTACGTTAGTAAAATGGAGCGTGTGCTCCTTGATAGTAATGCAAACCTGCGCTCCTTGTTGCACGATGTCAGCTTGCCAACGACGCTGAACTTGACGATAAAGCTGGCGTATTTTTACTTTGCCAGCACTGGCTAATAACGTATTAGTATCGATTTGCGGCACTTCATTTTCTTCAATCGTTGCTGCAGATACTGGCGCTTGTTGCCAAGCAAATATGCTGGCTGCAATGATATGCTTACAAATACCATTTGCGGCGCAATCACATTGGCTATTATTAGGATTATGTAAATCCAGTACACCTTGCTGACCTTCGAATGTAAACTGAATTGGCGAAGCGTCACTTATATGTGGGCTGGATTTATCGAGCGCTTTTTGTGCTCTGCGGACTAACCCCGCACTGGCGAGGGTTTCAAAAATACTGATATCCATTATTGTTTTATGCTCATGCTGCTCATTTTTGTAATCCCATCGTGGATGCTAGCCAATTTGCAAAGTGGTCAGGCGTTAATGAAGCAATCTGCATTTTCATACGGCTAAGTTTGGCTGTTGCGTTAGTATCATAAAAAGGTATTGATTCAGGGCTCAATGCGGTCATGCCTAACATTGTCACCCCACTATCAATAAGATGCTGAGCTTGTTGAAACATTGCTTGCTCAGGACCACCTTCACAAAAATCAGACACGGTAGCAATAATGGTACGCGAAGGAGTCTCGATTAGCTGCTCACAGTATTGCCATGCTTTAGCAATTAAAGTGCCACCACCAAGCTGAGTTGATAGTAATACTTTTACGGGATCATCAGCTTGCTCGGAAAGATCAACAACTTGTGTATCAAACACCACCAGCGAGAGTTTAATACACGGTAGTTGTTTTAAAATACCAGCGATCACCGCTGAATACACCATAGAACTGGACATAGAGCCTGATTGGTCGATACATAAAACAACGTGCCAAGGCAATTGTGGTTGCTGGCGAGCATGAAAGTAAATGCGCTCAAATAGCACGCGTTTGCCATCAAAGTGTTTAAGGTTCTTGCGAATACTTGTTTGCCAATCTAAGTTAGCAAGTCGTTTTTGTGGACTGTGCGCTTGGCGATTTAGCTTACCATTGAGCTTGTTATTAAACAGTGGTCGTAATTGCTTTAGCAAATCCTCTACTACAGTTGTAATGATTTGTTGCACTTGCTGCTGTAATTTAGGGTTAGTATGCGCTGAAATACTCATTAATTGCTTTAACAACCCCATAGAGGGTGAAATATTTTGTAGTACTCGTGGTTCTTCTAACAGCTGCTTAAGATTAAAGCGCTCTAATGCTTGATGTTGCAAGGTGTCATTAACACTTTTAGGAAACAGCTTTTCAGCGTTATCGAGCCACTGTACTACCGATGGCTGGCTTGCTTCTAAGCCCCCCGATATTTGAAAACCTCGCTCTTTTAAACCCTGTTGGTAGAGTTGCTCAAGGACTTGGTCTTGTTGATTTTGCTCACTTGATAAACTGGTATCAAGTGATTCAGCATAGCGCCCTAATACTAAACGCCAGCGCTGTTTTAGCGAGTAGTCCATGCACTTAATCCTTGTTCAAGCAGTTGCTGTTGTAATTGTTTATCTAATAACATTGCTTGGTTTACATCATGCTCGCTGATATCTTCATTGAGCCAATTTAATTGCTGTTGCCATTGATTAAGTGTACCGAGTTGCTGGCTAATACCATCAATTTCCCGTGCATCTTTATCGCAAAATAGCCCACGTAATTGTGGTAACTGCTCAACAAACTGCTCATCATCGAGTTGCTCAATACTGTGATTGAGCAGTGGCAATAACCCGTTTTGATAATTGAGCCAATGGGGCACAACCGTCAGCAGTGTGCGCAAAATAGTGAAACGGTCGCCGCTATAGCGTTGTAGTTCATTTAATAAAGAGGCAGGGTCTAACTCATCTAAGTCTACAGCCAACGCTTTAAGCGCAAACCAAAGGGTAGGGGTGTGTTCATTGTGTTCTATTAGCCAGTGTAAACGCTCACGCCAAGGTTGTTTAAGTACATCCATTTGTTGGCGTGCAATAGCTTGTAATGACAACAGTACTTGTAGCGCTTCATCTTCAGGTAGTTGATTTAACGAGGGCAAGTGAAAGCTTAATTGACGCCACAACGGTGTAATTAATGCGTCGAGTTGCTGGTGGTAGTCATTGAAAAGCGGGTGCTTACTGGTGCGATATAACTTAATGAAGCTATCTGATAGTATTTTTATGGTACTGCAATCGTTTATTTCACGGGTTATTGCAACCGAGTTAAATTGATATTGCATGCCTAATTGAAGTGACAGTATTAATTTATCAAGCATTTGTGGCAAATCGCTTTCACTTTGTTGCGCCAAGCGATGCTGTACAACTGTTTTGAGAGTGCCGCCTAAAGTACTTAATTCAATTAATGCCACTTCTACTGAAGGGGTCCAATGGTAGCGCCAGCTCTCATGCTTTGCGGCTGTATGAATATTATAAAAGGCATGCATGCTTTGTTCGTATTGGCAAAAGCCGATGTCTAAAAATAGTAATTGGCTCAATAGTTGGCGGCGCTGGCGTTGCCGCTCGGTTAATTCATATAAAGAAAAATGGCTACGATTAATTGTACCAATTGTCAGCTGTACATGTTTGCAATGGGCTAATACATCATCGACTAATGGCAAATTACGTTGATTTGCTGGTAGTTGTCCCATGTTTTCGCCACGCAACAGCTGCTGCCAAGGTCGATAGTCGCGCGAGCTACTTTGTTGTTTAAATTGGCAACTTCCTAAAGAATCGAGTAGATCATAGCAACCAGCGCGCACAATTCCCCGCAACTGACAGAGCTGACTTAGATGCTCAAAAACATTTTGTTTAGCTATCAGCGTTAACTTAGGCATTTGTGCTAATAAATACAGTAGCCAATCACAGGCTGATAATGAACGTTGTTCAAACAGCCAACGGCAAAACGCAGGGTAGGGCATTCCCGCCTGGTAGCCTTGATGAGCATCAAGTAAAGAATCGCTGTAACGGATCACAAAACTATCCTCAGTACTTTTACGAATAGAAGTTGATTCTTGCTCGTAATCAAACAGTGCACTGGTATGGAAACCGCCGGTCATTACCGCGATGCGTTGATAATCATGACTAGCTGCGCGAATGCAGGCACGCATTTGTTTCTCGCGGTCTAGATCGCCTAGTTGCTGCAAACTTTTTTGATCATAATAAAGGCGGCTAGCAGCACAAAATAGTAATACTTGCTCAAAAAAATCATTCGCACTTTCAAAATTTTGTAGCTCAAATAAGCGCAGCCAAAGCTCATCGGCATCACGGCAACCCATGGTTTGTTGTAGCTGACGACTATAGCTTGAGCTTAAAATACGGGCATCGCTGTAGCGATCAAGTGGTTCTTCTTGCTGCTCGTCAGTGCTGTCTAAGTCAATAAATTGTACTGGCACGTGGTTGTCGCCAGCCCAGCGCAGTGCTTGCCACTCAGGGCTATTTTCAGCGAAAGGAAAATAGCTTTGCTGTTGATAAACTGCAATCGGTGGCACCACATGCTTGTTTTGCAATAGGCCAAGGTGTTGCCCAAAACTGTGCGGTGCTTCAATCAATACAACATCTGGTTGCCAAGCGTTTAATTGAGCTAAAGCAAAATGCGCACAAGCAGGGCTGTGATGACGCACAGGTAACCAACGTACTTTTTCATCATGTAAATAACGTTGGCTGAACTTTGCTAATGCTTGGCTAAAGCCGTTGTTATCTGGTGTTATTTCATCCACAACGCTTTACCTGCATCAAAAAAAGCACGCCACTCTTTGCGTTCACGTACAACAGCATCAAGATAGTGAGCCAATTTTTTAATGTCATCGGGTTTATCTTTAATCAAGGTGCCGTGCATCTGTTGTACTAACTGCTCAGCACTCATGGGTTGATGCCAATAGAGGCTATGTAAGGCACAAGAATGCACAATATTGACCGCTTCGGCAGTTGATAAAGTAGCATCTAAAGATTGTGCACCAAGGTTGTTACGCAAGTCATGAAATACCTGTACTAATAACTGTACTAACTCTTCATTAATTTGTGGTTGCTGTGCTTCGTTAATAAAGCGGGCATTGACCTGAGATAAAATAAGCTCTTGCTCTAGTTTTACATCATTAAGTACTGGCACTGTTTCAAAATTAAAGCGACGTTTAAGGGCGCTCGACATCTCATTTACGCCGCGGTCGAGTAAGTTGGCGGTGGCAATTACATTAAATCCCGGTTTGGCTTGAATGGCGATCCCCAGCTCTGGGATCGTGAGTGTTTTTTCCGACATTAAGGAAATAAGCACATCTTGGATTTCCTGCGGGCAGCGAGTGATCTCTTCAATACGCACTAATTTACCTTGCTCCATAGCAGTATAAATAGGACTTTTTAGTAGCGCATCAAAGCTTGGGCCATTGGCTAGCAGCATGGCAAAATTCCAACTATATTTAACTTGCTCCTCAGTCGTCCCCGCAGTACCTTGGATCAATAACTCGCTGGTGCCACTTATCGCCGCCGCGAGTAGCTCTGACAACATTGATTTTGCAGTACCTGGTTCGCCAACCATCATTAGGCCATTGTTGCCCATTAGGCTGACAATCGCACGTTCAACAAGTGCATCATCACCATAATATTTACGGCTGATATTGTGCTGTTTATCGCCACAAATAAAGCGTTTTACGGCACTTGCTGAAAGCTGCCAGCCGCTCGGGTGAGCACCACTATCAGTGGCAATGAGCTGTGCTAATTCAACTTGATAGCGTTGTTCGGCGCGAGCACGAATAATCTGTTCATTCATTAGGTACGTCCTTTACTACAGTTCTGACTGTATATAGCGTTCTTTACCGGAGTCAGGGCAAACAACGAAGTATAAATAACTTTATTACCACGGTAGTTTTGATAGCCAATTAGGATCTGCATGGCATTTTTTTGCAACATGTTGATAATCCAGTGCGATAGCGTTGAGTAGATTTGCTGGCGCTTGCGCAAGTGGTATCGTTTTATAGCGATTACGCGTGCTAGAACCTTGAATTTGCTGCAATATTTTGCAGCCATAAATGGCAACGGGTTCATTTTCCTCTGGTAAATAGTTACCACTAAACTCAAATTGAATGCGAAGTCCTACCTGCTCAAATGATTTTTCGTAGTAATTAAAAAACGCCCCATCTTCTGTTTCACCGCGTTGGTAACCGAGTTTGGTTAGTAAACCGCGCAGAGTAAAAGCATCACTCATAAGGCCCAAATGATGCTCCAATGAAATTTGCTTAGGTGTAACACTAATATCAGCGGATTTGAGCTGCTCAAAAAGTGGCTTTATTTTGTAATCTTTTAAGTGTAGCTGCCATGCTTTAAGGGCGGCTTTATCAAGCTGATTAGCACTGAGCAAACGAATATTTGCACCCGATATTAGCGTAACCTCGTCATCATTTACATCGACTAAACTACCATCTTCAGTCGGGCGAAAGGTATGCCAATCATTATCAAGTTGTACTTGCCATAAGGTGCGTTGTAGTAAGCGAAACATCACCGGATGTTGGTGCAAATATTCATGCCACTCATCAACAGGCCAGTGACGCTCGGTGATCATGGCAGCATATAGGCGGGCATGTTGTTGTTCAATCACTTGCTTTAGCTCTTTTTTACAACCACTAAACCATTTTTTAGTTTGGTTGATCTGCTCTTCGCTATCCTCTTTGCGTGGTTGTGGCAGCGATTTAATCACCTTGCCTTCTTCGTTTAGTAGTTGCAGCTTAAGTGAGTCGCTCAGTTGCAGTTGTAAAGCGCGATTGCCAAAGCTAAACGGTGTTGGATCTTGTATATGCTCTAAGCCAGCGGTTTGGATGGTGCGATCTGCCAATTCATCATTCGTCCAGCTGTTACGCTTTGCAATTTTGCCAACTAACTCGCGCGCCAACGCTTGTATTGATTGGGTACGATGTTGGCGGGCTATCGACAGCATAAATTGAATAATCACCGTATCGTTAATGTGGGCAAGAGCGCTGATCATCGCCTCTATTTGTGTACGGCGCAGATAGTGTTTTTTCATATACGGCTGGATCAGTGCTAGCAACGCTTGGGGATTACCACCATTGATTAATGCCAGTAAGCCTTTTTCTTTAATAGCCGAGCCATGCAATTGAGATTTATATAAGTTGTAACATGCATTGTAAGCATCGAGTAATGTGCGTGTAGCGTATTCTTGGCCCCAATCATATTGCGCTAAATCTTGGTACCTGTTGTACTCGCGTTGCTTATTCGCTTGCGCATAGTCATGCGCCTGTTGATCAGAAGGGGCAAGCGTATCTTGACTTATAAAAGCTGATAATAAAAAGTGGCCTAGGCGAGCCTGACTGTCATCATCGAGTAGTGATAAATATAACCTTAATAGGTTGCTCCCTTGGGGTTGTTTAAGCTTTACGGCTAACACACACCACCAATAGATAATGCTTGGCTCCACAGGGTCGCCATGACGAAAGTGGCAGGTGGGTAACATCGCTTGTTGTAGCCAGGCCATATGTTTAGGGGCTGCTTTTTTGAGCCCTGTAGCTGCTTCTTCAGCTAAAATAGCGGGGGTGATGAAATAGCTAATATCACCGCCGCATTGTTGTAGCGCATCCAATAATTGGTTACGAGTAGTGGTATCTTTTTCTGTGGTGATCGCGTCTTGCAGTGCGGGCTTCGCATCAGGGTGTTGCAGGTGAGTTAACCACTGTGCAGTGAGGCTGCGGGTTTCTTTATTGCTTGATGCTAAACCTGTCGTTATTTTTTCAATGAGCAATTCATGCTGCTGCACGGCGTATTGCGCTAACTTGCGTACGTGCTTGCGATTATCAAAGGCGAGTTGATATATGCGTTCGAGCCAATAGGGGGGTATCGCTGGAAAATCAGCTAATAAAGCCAAGGCTTGTTCAGTAATGCGCGTGCTATCGATACGATCATTGAGAAGTGACTCAATGATCCATGAGTCGGTACTTGAACTAAATGTTGCGCTGCTCAGTTGGCCATCAAGTGCTAGCGTCATCGTTTGTGGATAGTGCGCAAATAGCGGCCATATTTCAAATGACTCTAAAGCTATCGGGAGGCTGCCACTAGGTTCATGTCTAATATCAAGGATGTAATTAGTTAAATCGCTAGGGCTAATACCAAAAGGGTGCAGTACTGGCTGTAACTGGCGTATATCTTTGATATCACGTTGGATCAATTTACTAGGGTGAGGCTCTTCGAGTACCGTTGAAAGCCCATAAAATAAACCAGTAGCTAATAGGAAAAAGTGCACTAGTTGAGCATCACTTTGGTTCATCAGTTTAGCTTCGCCAATAATTTGGGCTGCGTATTTATTATCAACTAGCCTATAAATAATATCGTAGCCGGGCTGTGTTTGTATTTGGCGTTGCTGTAGTTGCGCAAGCGCTTGGGCAAGTTGTTCTGGCGTAAGTGAGCGCAGCCCTTGTAAGTCGTCACGATCAGATGCCAAACGTTGCTGCCTTTGGTGACAATTTTGCGGATAATCCAAAAGTGCTTGCTGCGCCGTTGCAATTTTTTGTTCCGCTTTGGCTATTTCAGTGCTTAACACTTGCTGGCAAACATCAAGCCAACGCTCTGGAAAATCATGGCTGATAGAAAGGGGGGGGAGGCTTGGCAGTGGCCAATCAAAATACTGACTTTTTTGTATCAGCTGATAGTCATGCTGTGCTTGTGTGATCTGTTGCTGCAACACGTTACTTTTTGTTTCACTTAGCCATTGAGTTAAAAGTGGTTGCGCTGCATCATAACGGCTAATAAGCGTAATCCAATGGGCTTGGGTGGTGGTGTTAGCACTTTGATAGTGTTTTTTAAGGTAGTTGACCCACATTGCTGTATCAAGGCGTGTGAAGGCAAGCGCCGCCGCCTGACGTACTTTGCTGGTGGAATCATCCGCTAATGTCATTACTAGCGGTAGTAAGGTGTTGGGTAGTTCACAGTACTGCGTCAGTTGACAACAGAAAATGTAACGACCTTCGCTATGAAGTTGTTGTAGCTGTTGATCGATATTAGGCTCGTTGC
>NZ_JACJEY010000037.1:0-46157 GCF_014164295.1 Pseudoalteromonas sp. SG43-7 | reverse complement strand
CCTAGCACCTAGCACCTAGCACCTAGCACCTAGCACCTAGTTACCCCAAGGATTACTGGCATTTGAGCGTTGTTTGCGCGTCCGTGCACGATCTTTGGCTTCTTTTTTCGCTTGAATACGTTTTGCGTCACTAAAACTTAACTCACATGGTTCACCCGGTTTATGATCTTCAGGAATAACGCGGTCACGTGGTGGTAGTTCATATTGAACATCATCGGGTTTAGGAAGATTTTTTAATCTATAAAGATAAAAGTTTTCAACTTTATCTTGTGCCCACTGGGTTTTACGCAAAAATTTAACTGCAGATTTGATGTCAGGGTTGTTTTTAAAACAATTTAGCAGTAGATAAGCATGTAAAAGCTCCCACCCATATTGATCAACTAACTCTGATACAACTTGCTCAAGTTTAACGCCTTGTAGCGGGTTATTGCCGAATAAATCTTCATTACTCATGTTTTACACTCTTTTTCTAAAATCTAATCCCAGAATTATAATTTTTATCACGATAATTTGATACAAGAATATCAAGTCAGTTTGCTTGTGTAATTTACATTTGTTTAGTTTATCGGTAATATTAGTGCGCTTTAATAAGTATTGGCATGACGCCACAACATTGGATGATAGATTTAAGGAATAATATACATGGGTCTTTTTAATAAAATTAAAACACAAGCTACCACTATTGGTTCAAATATCAGCGAATCAACGTCTAAACTAAGCTCTGATATGAGCACCTCAATGAAAGAGAACTCAAAGTTATCGGCGATCCGCTCTGAGATCACTTCAATAGAAGGGCAGCTAAATATTGGTTATCAAGATATTGGTAAAAAATACGTAGAAAATTTACTAGAAAACCAAGGACAAAATATCGAAAGTGCTTTGCAAGAAGCATTAAACCGTGTTGAACCGTTACTTGAGAAAAAAATTGAGCTTGAAGATGAAGCTATTGAAATTGAGAAAAAGCTAAAAGATCAAATCATCATTCAAGAAAAAGCAATTTTTCAAAAAGAATACGATCAAGAAAAAGAGAAGCTTGAAAAAGCCGTTAAACTTGATGTGATCTCTGTAGCAGAAAAAGAACAGAAATTAGCTAAAGCACGATTAAAACTTGATAATTTCGACACTATTCGTAAAGTTAAAAAACAGTATGAAATGAGTTTAATTTCAAAAGACGAATTAAACGAAAAGCTTGCTGCTTTAGGCATGTAATGACGAAAAAATTAAAGCTTCTTTTACAAGAAGCTTTAATATACCAATTGAGTTAAATATTTAACCATTCTAGCGGGCTAAATGAAGCGCTAAATACGTCAGTAATTTTTCAAGTAGAACAACGGCATGTCAAAATTCCTGTCTTGTTATCACTGTATTTCTCCGTCGCTATAAATACTTAGTAACTTAACACGATTGGTATAACTTATTTTTACTGTTGGCAATTTACTACTACACGGCCTCGGATATTTCCGGCCATCAGCTCATCAGCCGCGTTAATAACCTGCTCTAAATTAATTTCAGTCGATATTTTATCTAAGTAGCTCTGCTCAACAAGCTCACCTAGACGTTGCCATGCTTGGATGCGGTCGACCTTTGGACGCATTACACTGTCTATGCCGATTAATGAAATACCACGCAAAATAAACGGCGCAACGGATGCAGGAAAATCCATGCCTTGTGCTAAACCGCAAGCAGTAACTACACCGCCATACTTTAAAGAAGCACAAATATTAGCAAGGGTATGACTGCCAACCGAATCAATGGCTGCAGCAAAACGTTCTTTTGCTAATGGCTTACCTGGATTTGATAGCTCATTTCGATCGATCACTTCAGAGGCGCCAAGTTGTTTTAAATGTTTGCTTTGATCTACACGACCTGTTGCTGCAACTACGGTAAAACCTAGTAGATTAAGTAAATAGACGGCAAAACTACCTACACCACCGTTTGCACCCGTAACTAAAATATCACCAGATTCGGGAGTGATGCCTTGCTTTTCAAGCGCAATAATACTGAGCATCGCGGTGTAACCGGCAGTACCAATTTGCATGGCCTGTTTAGGTGTTAACGACGTTGGGAGTGGGAGCAACCAATTGCCATTAACAGCGGCTTGTTGAGCCAGACCCCCCCAGTATTTTTCGCCAACACCAAAGCCATTTAGTAATACCAACTGATCAATAGCGAACTCGCTAGAATCACTGGCTGTTACTTTACCCACTAAATCAATACCCGGCACCATAGGAAATGAGCGCACCACGGGGCCTTTTCCTGTAATAGCTAGACCATCTTTATAATTTAGGGTGCTGTAAAGCACATCTAGTTTGACAGGGAGATTGGGTAATTCGCTATTATTTAGTGTTTGTACTGACGCGGTATACTTATCGTCAGTATTATTTATAACAATGGCTTTAAATTGATTGTTCATCTGGACTCCATTTAGACCGATCGTCTTTTAATTGTTATGAATAAAGAGCAATTACTTAAGCCGTTACCTAAGCAATGCACGTAAAAACATTTCAGTATATAAAATAAGTGGCTGAGTATTTTTAGTTAGCTTGGCACGCATTACAGCACCTTCCCAGCCAATCCAAAAAAATTCACTCATTTGTGTGGTATTCACGTTGGCTGCAATAACACGCTCCTGCTGAGCTTGTGCCAAGCAAACTTGCACATGTTGTTGCCAAATCTCGTAGCTGGTTAATAGTTTATTTTTAAAGTCATCGCTGAGGTGGTTTAGTTCCTGATTTAAATTACCGACTAGACAACCGCGACTAAAATCGTACTTTTGCATACCCCGTGCTGCACTTTGGGTGAAATTGATTAGTCGCTCTAAAGGAGGGATATCGCTTGCCCCTAGATAGCGAATAAGTTTAGCAACAAAGTAATCGTTATAAGCGTCTATAACAGCTAAGCCGTAGGCATCTTTATTATTAAAGTAGTGGTAAAAAGAACCTTTTGGAACACCTACTTTTTTTAAAATAGTATCAAGTCCTGTGGCACTGAAGCCAAACTCGGTTAGTGTTTCTACCCCCGTAGCAATAAGTAACGCTTTGGTGTCGGCATTACTGCGGGCAACTTTTGGTGGGCGACCACGTCGTGGTGGATTTTGACTGTTTTTTAGCATAAACACATATTAGACCGATCGTATTAATATACCCAAACCACCTCAAGATGCGAGTTTCAGTTGGAATTAAAAGCGATTTAGGCAAGGCATTGATTGCAAGTAATAGTGGTTCTATTGTTAAAATCAATAACGCAGTATAAATCGCTTTTAAACCAACCCGTTGGGCGTTTCACAGGCACTTACTCTCAGCGTTGTTACTTCTTAAAAGGGGCTGCCATTGTTGCAAAGTAACGCCTTGATACTAAGCCCCTGTGAAACGCTGAATTCTGTATATTGAGGTGGTTTGGGTATAGTTGCAAGGATTAATTATTAAACAATTTAAAAATGTACGTGAAATGTGGGCTAATTAAGTGTGAATAAGCCGCAGTAAAGTGGTCTGAAATAAGTTCAAAAATTAAACTTCTTTACTATTAATGAGTTGAAATAAATTTGTCATAATTACATTTTTTATAGGAACTTCACCCATAAACCGCAGTCACAATTAGAGCAGGAAACTGCGTGTTAGTGATTAGATAGTCGTAATTTTTTGTACATATATGGGTCGCACAGAAGATGGTACGACCACTTTACTTTTTTATATGTTAATTCATTTTTGCATCAGCAGCTTAGTTAAAGTCAATTTATTTAATTGCTTTTGTGATTTGAATTTAACAGTTTTATTAACTATTCATTAAATGTAGATGTCACGAACACTACAAATATATAAATATAAAAGGTGAGGATTTACCTATGAAGAGACAGAAAAGAGATCGGTTAGAAAGAGCTCATTCTCAAGGCTTTAAAGCAGGCCTCGCGGGCCGTTCAAAAGACCTATGCCCTTATCAACAAATAGACCCAAAATCAGAGTGGTTAGGCGGTTGGCGCGAAGCGATAGAAAATCGCAATATGTATAAAACCTAATTTTTAAGTATTGAATTAAAGCAAAAACGCCGCTGTTTATGAAACAGCGGCGTTTTTGTAGCTGGGTTTTAATTACAAAATTAAAACGCGCTAGTATCTTGGAATAAACCAACTTTTAAATCTTTTGCTTCGTAGATAACGCGGCCATCTACTTCAACAGTACCATCAGCCATCCCCATGAATAATTTACGTTTAATAACGCGCTTCATGGTCAAACGGTAGGTCACTTTTTTTGCTGTTGGTAAAATTTGCCCAGTAAATTTAACTTCACCTACACCTAGCGCACGGCCAAGACCAGGACCACCAGACCAACCAAGGAAAAAGCCAACCAGTTGCCACATTGCATCTAAACCAAGACAACCTGGCATGACTGGATCACCTTTAAAGTGACAAGCAAAAAACCAAAGATCAGGGTTAATATCAAGCTCAGCAACGATTTCACCCTTACCATGCTCTCCACCGTCATCAGTGATTGAGACGATACGGTCCATCATTAACATGTTGTCACTTGGTAGACGACAATTGCCTTCTCCAAACATTTCACCTTGACCACATAGGATCAAATCTTCTTTTGTATAACTATTTTTAGGTTCCATAACACTTTTCATCGCTTAGAAATTGCCACGTACTTTAGCGTACACTTGTACGCTAAACAACTCGGAGCAGTTAAAAAAATAATTTATTTGCACGAAATACCACCGCTTAGGTGAAGAACATGCTAATTACACGATTAAATCGCGCAATTACTAGCAAAAATCATTATAATTACCGTGATTTTTTAACCAGTATAAAGGAAGTTTATGATCCTTTTTGTTAACGCACTTACCGTAATTGATTTTTCTTACTTGTGTAATAAACGAGGCGCAGTTGGCGAGAGCTGGATTGTTGATTTAACCTTGCATGGCAAGTTAAATGAAGAGTCTATGGTGCTTGATTTTGGCTTAGTTAAAAAGCAAATCAAAGGCATTATCGACCAATGTATTGATCACAAGCTGGCCATTGGCAACCAAATTAACGGCCAAGTTGAAAACCATGGTGACTACACAACACTTGATTGTACTTTTGGTGATGATCACCACTTAGCAATGAGCGCGCCAAACCAAGCGTTTTGTTTAATTGATGCTGATGTTATTAATGAGCAGTCAGTTATTGAATTTTTAATTGCTACAATCATGCCGCAGTTACCAAGCAATATCGATAAAATCGAAATTGAGTTAAAGCCAGAGCATAGTAAGAGCTTTTATTATCACTATAGTCATGGCCTTAAAAAGCACGACGGTAATTGCCAGCGTATTATTCATGGTCACCGTTCGCAAATTGGTATTGCCCTTGATGGAATGGCAATGCCACGATTACAAAAGCAATGGGCTGATAAATGGCAAGATATTTATTTAGCTACAGCAGAAGATCAAATTCAAGCGCCGCAGCTACAGCACATCAGCGCCAAAGAAAATGACCTCTGTTTTGCCTATACCGCCGCACAAGGCTATTTTGAAATGGCAATAAGTAAAGAACGGTGTGATATTTTACCCATTGATACTACGGTTGAATGTATTGCAGGTTACCTTGCTGAGCAAGTTAAAGCGCAGCATCCTGACAATGACGTAAAAGTCACAGCATACGAAGGTGTGGCCAAAGGGTCCATTTGTTATGCGTAAATTATTAGCCGTTTCGTTATTTGCTACTGTGAGCTTTTTTGCTGATGCAGTGGAGCTAAAAGGTCACTTAACCCAAGGCGGGTTAGTGACTGGTCAAATTGATGGGGTTAAGTCAGTTATTTTTAATGGCCAAGCATTAAAAACCACCGCACAAGGTGAGTTTGTATTTGGCTTTGGCCGTGATGCTGAATTAACCCATCAATTAGCCTGGGTTGATGCAGACGGTGTCAAACATCAGCAAGCGATTGAGATCACTAAACGTGATTATAAAATTGATAAAATTACTGGAGTGGCAAGTAAATATGTGTCACCGCCAAAAGCGGTAAGTGACCGTATCAGCCGCGAAGCTGTGGCAGTAAGAAATGCCCGAAAAGTTGACTCTGAGCTTAGGTACTTTTTAGATCCAGTTTACAAACCTGCACAAGGGCGTATTTCGGGTGTGTATGGTAGCCAACGCTATTTTAATGGTGAGCCTCGTCGGCCACATTTTGGTTTAGATATAGCCAACAAGACAGGCAGTCCTGTTTATGCGCCTGTCAGTGGTACCGTTGTTTTTGCTGATAACGACCTTTATTACTCTGGTGGAACTTTAATTTTAGATCATGGCCACAGTGTCACTTCTACCTACATACACTTAAGTAAGCTTGATGTAAAAGTAGGGGATACCATTAAACGCGGTGATAAAATAGCTGAAATTGGTGCGACTGGTCGTGTAACTGGCCCTCATCTGGATTGGCGTTTTAATTGGAAAGGCGAACGCCTTGATCCTGCACTTATGATGTTAGATAAATTAGCAAACCAAAAGTAGAGAACATGACAACTCAAGTAAACCGTGAAGAAATAATTGCTCAGCGTATTAAAGACTCAACGACTTCGGTCACAAAAACAGTATTTCCTGGGCGCACTAATCACCACAATACCTTGTTTGGTGGTGATGCATTGGCATGGATGGACGAAGTTGCATTTATTGCTGCAACGCGCTTTTGCCGTAAACCATTGGTAACCATTTCATCAGATAGAGTTGATTTTAAAGAAGCTATTCCAGCTGGAACCTTCGCTGAATTGATCTCAAAAGTTGTGCATGTAGGCAATACAAGTTTAAGAGTAGACGTTGAAATATTCTTAGAAACAATGCACAGGGATGATAAACACTCGGCAATTACTGGGAGTTTTACATTCGTTGCGGTCGATGACAATCACAGACCTACGCCGGTTGTATGCGATAAGATGATTTATGGTTTTTAAACCGAGTTGTTAAGTTAAGAAAGCACTTTTATGGTGCTTTCTTTGCTTTATAAAAAGAACACATCATACTATATTGCACTATTTTATATCTTTAGCATCTGCGTTAAAACAATAATTGAGTAACCAAGTAGGGGGCTTAATCTATTCTCTGCTTGGTTACTCACATTCAAGGTATTAAAGCACCATAGCGGCTATCCAGCCAAATATTAGTAATGGAATATTAAAGTGGATAAAAGTAGGCACAACTGAATCCCATATATGATCATGCTGACCGTCAGCGTTTAAGCCGGAAGTTGGTCCTAAGGTTGAATCGGAAGCAGGGGAGCCAGCATCGCCTAAAGCACCTGCGGTTCCCACTAAAGCTGCGGTTGCCATCATTGAAAAGTTAAGCTCTAAGCACAGTGGCACAAACAAGGTTGCTATTATTGGCACTGTGGAAAATGAGCTGCCAATCCCCATGGTGATCATTAAACCAACTAATAAAATTAGTGCAGCTGCCAAAGGTTTGTTGCCATCAATAATCAATGCGGCGCTTTGTACTAAGCTAGTCACATCGCCTGTCGCTTTCATTACAGAGGCAAACCCTTGAGCTGAGATCATTATAAATCCAATCATTGCCATCATTGCTACGCCTTTACTAAATACGTCGCTATTTTGCTCCCACTTAACTACGCCAAACAAACTAAAAATCATCACCCCAACTAAGCCACCTAAAATCATTGAACCACTGACATTTTGTGCTGCTAAAGAGGCTAATACCGCTGTAATACCGACTAACAATACTTTTTTAGGTTGTTCTACAACCACATTAGTTGCGTGCTCTTGATGTTCATCATGCTGATAATCCCGACGTTTTCTATAACTGATAAACACAGCTACAATTAACCCAACTAACATGCCACAGGCAGGAATGATCATCGCCATAGGTACTTGGGTATTAATGATATCTAAGCCATTTTCCACTAAGTTTTTATGTAAAATCGAGTATAAATAAATTCCACCAAAGCCATAGGGTAAAACCATATATGAGGTTGCTAGACCAAACGTTAAAATACAGGCAATAGCACGTCGATCTAACCTTAGTTTATTAAATATAACCAGTAGCGGGGGTATCAAAATTGGTATAAAAGCTATATGAACTGGGACTAGGTTCTGCGATGAAATTGCACACACTAAAATTATCAGTAAAATAAAATAGCTTAAATTCGTTTCGCTATTACTACTATTGTTATTTACTTTAGCGAGTAGTTTTGCAGCTAAAATGCGCGTTAAGCCTGATTTTGAAATCGCAACAGCGAATGCGCCTAGCATTGCATAGCTTAGAGCGATCTCAGCTCCGCCAGAGAGGCCTGCGTTAAATGCGTTTAGGGTATCGTTTAAGCTAAGTCCGGCGGTTAAACCGGCGACTAAAGCACTTAAAGTCATAGCAACAATTACATTAACGCGGGCTAAAGTAAGGCCAAGCATTAAAATAACGCCAATCACGACTGCATTCATAGAGTTCTCTTAGTTGTTGTTTTAATTAATTTTACCAGATTTTTACTGTGTTTTTTACGATAAGCGCTAAATATTAGCTGGCGATAACGCACATCGGAGTATAATTGCGCAAATTGCATGATATATGTCCGCTTGTTAGGCAGCTGTTGAGCTGCATATGCTAAAAATTGCAGCGGCGTTTGATTTGACGGTGCAGAAATACCTTGCTTATTACACCAACGCACAACAGTAAGGTAGTCTTTTGCGAGTGAATGCGCTGGCGATTCTGGCTTTTTAGGCCAAGACAAATACACAAAGTAACAAATAAAGGCTAAACATACGGTTGCTATCACGATCAGTGAAATTTGCCAAAGCTGTTTATTACCGAATAATTCTTTTAGCAGGGAAGATTGCTTTTGCTGGTCAAAACCTAACACCCAATTTGTCCATTGGTAATCAAGATTTTCAAGCTTAAGCCTTAACCAGTTAATACCAGCAATATTACTCAATCGTAATAAGCCAAAACTCAAGTTGCTAGTAAATTCGCTATTAAGCTGCAAGTGCTGTGATAAAGATCCGTTTAATCGTTCAGGTGAAACAACCGCAGTTGCATCAAAAATTTGCCAACCTTTATTTTTTATAAATACTTCAACCCATGCATGGGCATCATATTGATAGATGCTCATATAACTATTTTGTTGATTATACTCACCACCTAAGTACCCCGAAACAACGCGGGCAGGAATACCAACACTTCTAAACATAAATGCAGCCGTGCTGGCATAATGGCCACAAAAACCACGTTTATTAGCAAATAAAAACTGGTCAAGGGTGTTGTTACCGGTAATTGGATCCGGCGTTAAGGTATAGCTAAAGTTATTATTGGCAAAGTAGTCATACAGTGCTAAATAAAAAGCCTGATCATCGTTATTATGTAGTTCATACAGACGTTTAGCTAAAGACTGCGACTGTAAATTAGTCTCTTTAGCTAATAAACTAAGCTGCACGTTTTGATAGTGTGCAGAGCGAGAGAGTTCAGCCAAGCTAAAAGCATAACTCTGGGCTGTATAGCTGATACTATTAGCTAAAAAACGTTTCCGCAGTAGTAATCCATTGCTGGTTGTTTTTACATCTTGATGGGCCGAGTCGGCAAACTGTAAACCATAAAGCCAAGGCTTAGCGCCAGGCTCTGCAAAAATTTGATAACTATATAATGGTTCACCACGTTCAGCTGAGGTGATTTGGTCAATTACTTGCTGGCTTTTTAAAATGTCCGATATTAACCAGCGTTTCCCATCAAACTCATCATGTATAATCGCTCGCCAGTAATAGGGGGCAGATGGCTTTTGTTGATCAAATTTAGCTCGAAATACTAACTCATCTGAATTAGACAGTTTGGCTATATCAAATGGATCAACACTTTCTGACAAACCGGTTTTAGCGAGTTTTGGCCCCGGTAATTGCCAAAATGCGGGAAGTTTCGGTAACAATAATAATAAAAATATCGCTAAAGGTAGTGCTAACAACAAAAGTTTGCAGCTGTCTTTAGCTGCAATTTTTAAACTATGTTTAGATTCAATCAGCGCTAAAAGCGCAAAATTTAAAATATACATCATGCTAATTACTAGCGTAGCAAATAAGCTCTGAGAAAATAGATATACTGTTGAGAGACTAAAAAAACTTAACAAAATGATAGTTTGATAATGCTTTTTTGTATTGGCTTGCAGTAATTTAAATAAGCTAGAGAGGATCAGCATCGCAACAAATAAAGTCACCGTATCGCTAAAACCTACGTCATAAAACAAGATCAATAGACTCAAACCGGCCAAAGTATTTGCTAATATGGCATTGGGTTTATTTCTTTTCAATAAGGTAACGGCTAGATTCCAAATACACAAACTAGCTAATAATGTATTAAATAGAGGAGGTAACTCAGTAAAAATAAAACTCAGCACTAAAATATAAACAATAGATAACGACAAATTGATCGCGGTTAAATTATCAGTGACTTTCATTTTCATCCTTTGCAAAACGGCTTAGTGCTTCTAAACACTGTTTACAATGTTCTTTGGTATCACTGATCGCGTATAGTCCTGCTTCTAATTGCAGGCCATAACTAACGCCTTGTGAGTAAGCCTGAGTGACTAAATAGCTTAATTGTTGTAGGCGGGATTCGGTATTTCCTTGTAACTGATTAAAATCAAAAACAACACTTTGGGCTGAATAATTTACAAACTCTTTTACCATTAATTGCTGAGTTTTTGCGTAATGTTTCCATGATATTCGTTTCATATTCATACCAGTTTGATGAATATTTAAACCATCAAATTCATCACTACCATGGCTGTTTTTATGCAGGCCATCATCAGTGTTGTGGTTATTTTGCAAACTAGCTTCATGCAATGGTTTGAGTTGTTGCGGGTAGACAAATACCGTATGTGCTAATTGCATGTAGCTCCATACTGATACTAATCCAAACGGGTACTTGCTGATTATTTTTAATCGGCGCAAGGGGTATTCACCACGTTCTTTTAATCCTAAATCTAAATTAACTATTTGCTTTTGACTGGTTATTTCATCAACGGTTGTGAGGGTTTTATTTTCATAAATAAACTGCAATGATTGACATTTTTTTTCGGTTTTTAGTTGCAGCTCTAATAATGCAGAGCAGGGAGCATAGCTAGCTATATGATTTTTATAATCAATTTTTAATCCTTTAAGATTGCTATAACCCATAAGTAGCGAAAATATCATTACTACAAGCATTAAATAAGCCATCGCTAAAATCAGATTATTCTGATAATTAATGCCTAATATAAAATTAAGCATAGTAACCACTAAAAAGCTCACGCCCAATTTTGATGGCAAAACATATATTGTGTTATGCGTTAAGGTAAGATGTTCGGTATTATGTTTATTTCTTAGTAATAGCTTGAAAACCTTAGCTTTAAACTGAAACCAAAAAGTAGGGCGCTTTCCTGTTTTATTGTTCATACCTTAAAGTGGCACATCAACAGTATTTATTAATTGTTTGATCTGTTGTGAGCTAACATCATGCTGCAGACCTAAACGATGTTCGCTAACACTAGCAAAAATAGTTTGTACATCATCCGGGGTAACAAAGTCACGACCATCAATAAACGCCCATGCTTTCGCGGCTTTGCCAACTGCAATACTGGCCCGTGGAGATAATGCATTAGCAAATTGGCTGTTATTTCGGGTAGCAGATACAAGCGCCAAAATATAATCAACAACCGGTTCACTTAACATAACAGCACTTACTTTATTTTGTATTTCAATTAATTGTTGTGTATCGATACGTACAGGTAAGTGTGCATAATCACGATTATGTTGGCCTAAAATGAGTTTACTTTCAGCTTCTTTAGGTGGAAAACCCAAACTAATACGCATAAAAAAACGGTCTAATTGAGATTCAGGTAAAGGATAAGTGCCTGATTGATATAAAGGATTTTGGGTTGCTATAACAAAAAATGGTGTTGGTAGGGCATGTTTATCACCATCCATAGTAACTTGGTTTTCTTCCATTGCCTCTAATAAAGCGCTTTGTGTTTTTGGACCTGCGCGATTTATTTCGTCCGCTAAAACAACTTGACTGAAGATAGGCCCTTTATGAAAAGTAAATTTATGCTCATTGGCATTAAAAATACTTGAGCCCAGTATGTCTGAGGGTAATAAATCACTGGTAAATTGCACTCGTTGATATGATAAACCTAATACCGCAGCAAGTGCATGTGATAAAGTGGTTTTACCCATACCAGGCAAATCTTCAATTAATAAATGACCTTGGCTCAACAAGCAGGTTAACGCTAGTTTTATTTGTTGCGGTTTGCCAAAAATAACCTGAGATAAATCATCAATGATCGCTTGTACGGTCTGTTGCATAGTAACCTTGTAGGTTGATAAATTACATTAAATAAGTTCGAGGCGTTTCATGACCGTATCAACTTTTTTAGCATTAAATGGTTTTGCAATAAAACCTTTAGCACCTAGTTCCCAAGTATTTTGAACATTTTCGAGGCTGTTATGGCCAGAGCACATGACAACATGTGTATGTGGGTAATTGTCATTTAAGTATTCAAGAATTTCTGTACCATCGGTATCGGGCAGTTCAATATCGAGAAAGATAACATTCGGGGATTTTTCATCAATCAACGTTTTAGCCGATTCAAAATCTCTGCTTTCAAGAATATCTTCAAAACCTAACTCAGTTAAGATCTGATTTAAGTAGTCACGTATATCTTGAACATCATCAATTATTAGGATTGGTTCTAACGGGCGCACAAATTCCATATTGTTTACTTCTTGTGATACAGCTTAAATTGTATTTTTAATACTATGCTAAGCGATAATGAAGCTCAAGAAAGATACTCGAATTAAACTGTATTATTGAAATAAACCACCACTAAGTCCGATACCGTCTAGTATTGGACTTAACACCTATATAAACACACCCCAGCTTAGATAATTAATTAATAACCTATAATTTGTACGAGGCGTTATGTTGAGTGTTTGCGGCCTGTAAAATAGCGCAGCACAGGCCGACCCGATAGGGCACGTAACATAATGGCAATTATAGGCTCATCAATGACCATACAAAAAGTAAGGTTACGTAATAATTAAAATCAATTATTACGTACCACTGGAGAGTTGAAGCAAAGAACCTACGTTAAATTTAACTTGGCGACAGCCGGTAGCGAAGCGGAAACCCAAACCAGCTAACCGACATTGAAAATCTATTGGCTGCACATTGCCAGTTAATAAAACCTAATTTAATTCGCCCCTCTGATAAACCAAAAAAATCTTTAACTAGTCCCCAGCAGCAAAAGGCAGAGAGAAGGGCGAGTTCCGAGACCCTCACTGCCTTTGCTGGGAACAATCCAAAAAAACCCCGTAATTGTATTACGGGGTATAACTCCCATCTAAACCTATGCTTTCGGACTTAACCAGTTAAAAATACAGACTAGTCTTATTTCTAAAGGGCTACTTGTTTAGTTATCACTTAGAATATTTACTTGCGCTATGTTTTAGTATTAATGCCCTTAAAACTTCTTTAGTCACTTCTTTTTCGTCATCTGTAAATTTATCTATTGCTAACATCAATATGTCTAAATCTTGGTCTTTGTTCCTAGTTCCTAAGCCCAATATTTCATTCGGTGTTACGTCTAATGCGGTACACAACTTTAATAAAAGATCTAATGATGGCTTAGAGCTTCCTGCCTCATATCTCTTTATCTGGCCTTCATTTATTCCTGATTCATCAGAAAGATTACCAGTTGACCAGTTTTTTAATTTTCTAAACTTTTTTATGTTCTCTTTCATGATTATTTCTAATTTGTTGATTTCAATCATTATACACCCTGATTTTTTTGTCTTTCCAATATGGTAACTAACTAGTAACTAAAAAAGTTATTGACAGTTATTTGAATGTTAATTATAAAGTAACCAATTAAGTTACTATTCAGTTTCTTGACATGTTTTTAAGGATAGCTGTTTTGAAAATATATTACGAAAATAATAAACAGGCGGGGGTTCAAGTCACTTACGATTTGGATGGTGTTCGCATGTATGATTATTTCGATAATATGTATCGTTTTCGTGCATGGGTTGCTCATGAATACGATTGCCCCACAGTTGAAATTACTGATGCTAACTACCGTCAATTAGTAGAGCAGGGTGTAATATGAACTATCAATACACTGACCGTGCTACGCAACTAATCAATAACCGCCTTGAACGCTTTAAAAAACATGAAGCTAATCAGACCATTATTGACCATTTATCTTTTAGCTTTCCGCTTGCTGACTTACGCCATTTAAGACGTTCACCGTCTATTGGTTCGACCGTAGATAGCCAAACGCTTTTTCCTGAGTTCCCAAACATTAAGCAAGAATTAAAAACAGAAGGCTTAACTCACGCAGAAGTTTTACATGCGATTGATGTTCAAAAACAACGTGTTAATGATGCAAAGTCAGATTTTTATTACCGCTCACTACGTGCGTTTGCCAGTGTTGTTTTAGGTTTTGAGCTTTCAGCTCCGCGTGATAAAGGCTTTCACGGGTATCAAAATTCACTCAACTTATTGACTCAGGAAGGCACACACATTGGTTTTGTTGGCATTGGTGGTCAACGTGATACCGCTTATTTTCAGATTTCTGGTGAAGGCTGCAAACACTTATGGTCACACACCACACCTTTCGTTCTTCATCACTGGTTATCTAAAGTTTTAAGTATTAGTTACTTAGCCCGTATTGATATTGCTCGCGACTGTTACGACGATGTTTTTAATTGCAAAAATGCTGAAACCAACTTTTTTCAAAAAGCATTTGCACGTAAAAAGGGCGGCCCTAATCCAACTATGGCACCGCGTCACTCTTTCACTGTCGAAGGTGTTTATGATGTTGAAATGACCACCATCGGTAAACGTACAAGTCCGGTTTATTGGCGCATCTATAACAAAAAATTAGAGCAGGGCATTAACGAACCTGACCTTATCTGGTATCGCAATGAGGTTGAATTGAAAAAATGGTCTGTCGATTCACTTTTAGACCCTGATTCTACCTTTGCGGGTATCTGTGATTTTTCACAACAAATGATTAATACCGATGGGGTTCACACGTCAAGTTCTCCAAGAGCAACAACGGCCGCTACCGATTTAGCCAGTAGAGTGAAATGGGTTAGGCGTATGTGTGGTAAAGCGCTATCAGATATTTTCGAAATTACAGAAGGGGATATTCAAACGCTTTTAGGTTTGCTCGTTCCTGATAAATACATAACGGGTAAATCGTTGGATATACCTAACACTTACAAACAACTATTAACTGAACAATTAAGGGCTGCTTAATGAATATCTATTGTGATATGCAACCAATTAAATGTTTGAACAAAAAATGTAATTTTATTGGGGTTCATGGTCAATTAATTCCTGATTATAAACTTCGAAAATTAACTTGCCCTGATTGCTCAGGTGCAAAATTTAAAATCTTAAATTAAGGAGTCATTAACATGGCTATTGTTATCGCTGGTATCGGTATTACTAAATTTCCTGAGTCAAAAAATCCAGATGTTGAAAAAGCAACGTTAGAGGTTTTATATCCTTTTGACTCGGTTAATTCACCTAAATTTCATCGTAAAGCAACGGGTAAAACTACGGCTACTCCATTCGGCAAAGAGCCAATTGTGATTAATACAAAATATGCTCACGCATTAATTGATTCACTAGCCTTTGTTGCTGATAAAGCTTATGAGCTTAAGTTCTCATTCAATGACCAAACTTTTGATAATGAAGTCGTTGAACTTATCCCAGTTGACCAAGATTTAAAGGCTCACTTTAAAACAAGCCTAGGCGGGTAGTCATATGGCCAGTTACGAATATATCGTAATTTGCCCCGTTGAACCTGTCGAAAAACAGTGTCCGGTGGAATTGGAAGTAGTTCATAACCCGCTTCCAGTTCCGCTAGATTACGAGACATTTCAAAATGAAGTGCTCCCGTCAATCATCGTTGTTCTTCTTACCTGTTATGGGTGGAAGAAATTAAGAAAAATGGTTTTTTAAATTAAGGAATATAACCATGAAAAATTTACTTGTATCTAAAAAATTAAAAGCAGGTTTGTTAGTTGCTGCAACTGTTGTTTCTGGTTCTGCACTTGCTGAAGCGTCTGCTGAAGTTACTGCTGCAACTACTAGCTTCCAAGGTTTCTTTACTGATAATGCAAACTTAATTGGTGGCGTAATGCTTACCGCTGCGTTTGTTGCTATCGGCTGGAAATGGCTTAAAGGTACTGCTTTTAGCTAATGTTCATCACATTAGACACAGTGCTAATTGTCTCCGGACTCTTAGCACTTTATATACTTTTCGATGATTAAAATAAGGCGCTCCTATGCGATTACTAATATTTTTATTGGCGCTTATGAGCGCTTTTTTTGTTTCTGCTGCTCCCAGCTTGGATGATAGAGAAACTGTTCCAGCTAAGGAAATTTCTAGAGGGCTTTGTTACTTTTCTTCTAATTCTCCATTTGAGACTTCAAAAGGGGATTGTAAAGATAAAGTGGCAAAACCTCCTTCAAAATATGATGACCCACATTTTCAACATTATGAAGATGAGGTTAATTTTACAGCTCCTTCAGGCGATTCTGCGATAAAGTGGGAAATTGGCTGTAGCAATTGTGGTTTTAATGGTTCTGATTTTGTGTTTTCAACCTATGGATATTATGTTCCTCAATCATTAAGTTATGAATGCCCACCAGAAGGAAACCCTACTTTTACACAAAAAATAGATGAGAACCTTTGTTATGACCCAAATAATTTACCTGACTGTCCTGCTGGCTATCACAGTAAAGCAGTTTCTAAAGCGCTTGGTTCTACTGAATGTGTTCCAAAAGAATGTCCTTCTGCTGGTACTGGTGAAAACCTAGCATCAACACCTATGACGGGCGGCGTTCCGTTTTCTGGTGGTGGCATGTATTGCAATGATGGGTGTGCATATTCTGTTAATGCTGAGCAAATCAGTTCTGAAAAGTATGCTGTTGGTACTAGTCAAGGCGTGGCCTGTGGTGATAAACCCTATGATAATAAAAAACTGGCCGATGAAGGTGACACTGATGGTTGTTCTGTAGCTACCAATGGTGAAATTGATATTATGAGCTGCCCTAATTCTAACCCTACAACGCCAGAAAAAGACCCACACAATAATGATGATTCAAAAGTGGGGGAAGATGATACGCCAGAAAAACCTAAAGAAACCTGCGCCGATGGTGATGCTGCCTGTAATTTAAAAAATGTTGAAACTCAAATCGAAAACAGCTCTAACAAAATAATCGATAACGACAACGAACTTCACAATAAAAAAATAGATGCTGATACCAAAAACACTCAAGCAATATTAAACATTATGGAAAGTGTTGATACGTCTATCCTTTTGCAAACTAGTCAAGATGAACGCTTACACGCTGTTACTGTTTCAAAATACAATCAATTAATTGATGCCGTAAATGGCCTTGATGTTGGTGGTGGCGGTGGCGGTGGTAATGGTAACGGTAATGGAACAGGTGAGGGTGATTGTGAAGGTTCTGCATCTGACTGTGTTCCAATTGAGGGTGCTGAAATATCACAGGAAACAATCAATTTAGAACAATATGCCGATAAATATGATGACTGGTTGCCCAATGCCGAGCTTCCATCTGAAAAATGTATTGTTCTAACAAATGGCAAATCTATCTGCTTAAGTTTTCAAGCGTTTATCCTTTTATTTCAGGGTATATCAGGTTTATTGGTTATAGGTGCTTTGATGCACAGTGCAAAAATAATTTCAGGAGCAATTTAACATGCCAGTATTAATACAAGCATTTTTTGCAAGCTTAGCCGCTTTGCTACCCACGTTAATATCCAAGGTTCTCGTTGGTCTAGGTTTTGGTTATGTAACGTATGAATTAGGTTCTTTCGGTGTTGATTATGTTTACCAATATATCGCAACAACTGCATCATCATTACCGATAGAAATTATTGCTGTTTTGAAATATGCAAAAACTGATATTGCTTTCGGCATTATGCTAGGTTCTTACGCTGCTGCCTTAACCATTCGCGGTTTAACAAGCGCTGGCTCAGTCACTAAATTAGGTGTGAGGTCTGCGCCATGATTTATTTAAGAACTGGAGTGCCAGGCGCAGGGAAAACTTTAAATTCTCTTAAAGAAATTTGTAATGACCCAGCCGTTACTCAGAAACAAAAATTTTATAACAACATAAAAGCGTTTCTTTTGGATTTAGATTTCTGTAACAGTTTTCAAGGTTTCTTTTACGGCCAGTACTACCCATCAATACAATCAACCAATAAAGTAGGGCGCTATTCTAAAATCATTAAAGATGTTCACGCTCAAAACCGATTAATTGAAATTGGTGATGTTCCTTGGTTAGCCCCTAATTACAAGCTTTACGATGAACGGTCAGTTATTGATTTGTTTGTTGGCTGGTGTCGTAAGTGTTATCCAAAAGCGAACCTTAAGGGCTTAGATGTATTTTTGGAAGAATCAGAAAATCCAACAATCGAATCAATTAAGCTTTTAAATTATCACTGGACGCATACAAATGACCCAACCGACTGGCCTAATTTACCTAATGGCTCAATTGCGTTATTTGACGAGTGCCAAGATTATTTTCCGCCAATGGCAAATAGTGCTAAACGGCCATACCATTACACCCAATTTCAAAAGCACAGGCATAGCGGTGTAGATATACATTTAGTTACCCAGCATTACACGTTTTTAGATAACGTAATTCAAAAATGTACGGGTATGCACGTTCATTATTTTAGACCAATGGGCGGGGCGGCCATCACCAGGTACCAGCGAGATAAACAGTTCAGCACTGATTATTCTGGTGACTTAGAAAAATGCGCAACAACAATGGTAAAACGTGACGCTAATTTTTATGGTGTTTATTGGTCTGCTGATGAACATACCGCAAAATTTAAGTTACCACCTAAAGCTATTATTTTCTTGCTGGCCATCCCGTTATTTATATTTGTGTTTTATTCCTTGTTAACCAGTCTTGGCATCATTGGTACTGACGAACCTGAGCTTAAACCAGAATCTAAGCCAGAAATTAAGGAAGTTACAAAATCCAATAACCAACCAGCAAAAAAGGATCTATTAGATCTAACCTATAAGCCACAAAAGTTTGAGCATCCATTAAATGAAATTTGCCAAGATTACGAATATGGTGGTTATGAGCTTAAAAAGAAAAACGGCGTTGTTACTGTTGAACACTATATAAATTGCGTTACCGGCAAAGAAGTCGAGAAACAAAAAACCATAATTAGTGGTGATGAAGAAAACCAACAATCACGTACTGAGGAATTTACAGAACCAGAAACGATTATGTTAAGCTCAAACTACTTAGAGAAATTGGGCTATTACATTTATCTTAATGAGAATTTGCCAATCCTTAAATTTGCTGGTAAAAATATATATCTAGCTCAATTCTAAAACACCAGTAAAATCAACTACTTAAGTCCGATACTATTCAGTATTGGACTTAACACCCATATAAACACACCCCAGCTTAGATAATTAATTGATAGCCTATAATTTATATTATGTTAAATAGAGTGAGTTTTATAAGTAACAACCTAATTACCGTGATAAATAAACGCTATTTTCCCTACTTGCATGCAAATTTAGATTAAATCAGTTACATCAATTTCAAATACCTAACTCACACATAACTAATTGTTAAGGCTGGTCGTTTAACTTTGATTCTAAGCGCACTTTAAATCTGTTTTATATTAGCTGACTTTGAGCATTGCTCATTTACACACAACTATATGGTTGAACTATGGTCCTAGCTCTACGATCATTCGTTCGTGTATTTGCTCAATTGTACGTGACAGCTCGTTTAGTATATTCACAGGCAAGTGCCCTAGCGTAAGATGCGTTTTTTATTGCTGACTATCTGGTAGCGACTTTTTAAGCGAGAACTACGGCTTGATTATTTATGACCAGTAAACACTTCGCTTATTTATAAATTGTTTTAGCTTACATAGCTACAATGTTAGCGTATGAAGAATTAGTAAAATCACAGGAGTAATTTGTTTTGATGGGAATTAGCACGAATAAAATACGGTATGCGTCCCCTAATAAAGTTATTGATATTCCGGCTGATAAACGTGTGTTTGTGATTGGTGATTTAGATGCTGATTATAATAAATTTCTACAAGCCATCCATTCAGTAAGTTTTGATCCGCACGCTGATGTACTAATTTCATTAGGTGATGTTATCGACCGTGGCAATGATAGTTTAAAGTTGTTAGATACCTTTTCACAGTTGGGTGTCTATATGGTCTTGGGTAACCATGAGCATATGATGCTCGAGGCACTTGCTAAAGATCAACAAGCGTATGACTTATGGATAAAAAATGGCGGTCTATGGCACAAACATAGTGATAAAAATAGCCTACTAAATGCCTGTAATAAATTAATATCATGCCCACTATCAATTTTATTGAACTACCAAGGCGAAAAAATTGGTTTGTCGCATACTTTAGCTACATGTTGGGATTGGCAGCAACCTATGAAAGTAAATGCTCAACTGATCAGTGACTTATTATGGGATAGACAAATAACGCAGAGTAAAAAACTGGTTCAAAACCTTGGCGTGCTGTTCTCTATTCATGGACATAACGCAACCGCTAAGCCATATTGGATCGACAATACGTACCATATTGATACCAATTATTTAGGCGGGAGCCCTACAATTGTTGAGTTAAGTGAATTAATCAAAAATTTTAAAACGTTGATAAGTTAGTAACTTACAGTTAGGCACTAGATAAATAAAATTACCAGCTAGTGCCCATATGTTTAATGCAGCGCTGCAGTAAATGGAATGTTTTTACATATTTCAGCTTCAGCGATAAGAATTTCTTCTAATCGTGCATCGACCTCATTTTTATCAAAATATTCATAAGCCAGCTCGACAAATAAGTTCTTATGTTTTTCTTCCGATTTAGCTATTGCCACATAAAAATCTTTTTCTTTGCCGATTGGTAATGCTTGTGCAACTAAAGAGAAACGCTCGTGTCCCCTCGCCTCAATTACGGCACCGACTAATAATCTATCCATTAAGAACTCGTCGCGGCCATTTCTAAAAATCGCGCGAATTTGTTTCACGTAGGGATCTTTTTGGTCGTTGCCTAAGTTAACATCACGATCAAGCAGTAGCTTTAATACTTGTTTAAAGTGGATCATTTCTTCCAGTGCTAAATCTGTCATTGCTTTTACAAGCTTGCGGCGATCTGGATAATGCGACAACATCGACATAGCCATACCGGATGCTTTTTTTTCTGCAGCGGCATGATCTTGTAAAAAGGTGTCAAAGTCTGCCATCACAGCTTCGGTCCATGCAAATGGAGTGTGGTATTTTAATTCGAACATAAATATTTTACCTAAAAACTAATGGCGAGATTTTAACGCAATTGAACTACAAAATCTTGTTACAGCAATAATTTTTAATCACCTTGAGTAGTTACTTCCTATCAAGACGATGGGTATAGATATTTATCGATTTTACCATTTGCTGTTGAAGCAACTTTTAGTGGATGTTTTACTGCATTCCAAGCTGTTACTTTGCCACCAATATTCATTTTTTCAAACTCTGTCAGTTCAGTTTGTAATTGCAAAAAATCACAAAGCTGATTAAAACTGTTTGGATGGGCGATATCTATTGATAAAAAGTCAGCTGTTCGCTTAGCAAAATAGTTATGCGCAGCACTTTTGTGTTGCTCATAGCATTGTTGCAAATAGGCATCACTGTGTAACTCATCAACAGAAAAACGGCCAAAGGTATGCAGATAACAACGCTTAATATGAGGGTTGAACCCCCCATCCGCTCGCATCAAGTTGGTGTGCATTCTCAGTAATAATTGGCGAATTGAAGGCAGCCATTTATCTGCTTCTCGCTCTAAATAGATAAATTTAGCACCTGGATAAAGTGAATCTAAATATTCGTAATCATTAAAAATTGGGGTGTCAGCGATCACTTGCGCTTGGTTAAAACATTGCTTGGTATAGGCTGTATGGGCACAACTAAAACCAAGTTGTAAAAATGCATGGCATACACTGGTTGTGCCCGTACGAGGTAGGCCAATTATAAAGATTCTCTCTGACATTTAATAAAGGCGTGTAAGTAATAAGATAAACGCATTTAACACTATTATTAAGAAGGTTGTTAGCGCGCCAATTTGGCGATAGCGGAGATTTTTATCGACAATACCCAAATTATGAAATACGCGCCCTATCAGTAATGCTGCCCCAAATGCGTGGCAATAATGACTGGCTAAACCTTGATACTCGACTAAAAACAATAAAATAATTGCAAGAGGAACATACTCAATAAAATTACCATGCGCGCGCATGGCGCATTGCAGTTGTTGATTACCACCATCACCAAGTGAAATTCGTTCAGCTCGACGAACTTTAACTACGTTCATCGTTAAATAAATATAAAAAAGTGCTAATAAAGCAGCATATAAAGATACAATCACAATAAACCTAATTTTTATCTAAGTGTTTATAAAAACTTGTGTATTACCAAGTCTCCCTAATTATTGGTAGTACTATACAACTATTGTTATTTAAATAACAAATGATAATCAACCAGTACAGTATCAATGGCGTTTACTATTTATCCGATTAATCATGATGAAATATAAATAAAGTAACAACATCTTACCGCCCGCGATTAGAAGCCCATATATTATAGATTTTAAACCTGCAGCGGACAAAAAATACGTTCCTATTGGCACTGTTACTATTAATAATTAGACCTGCAACAAAGTTTGTTGTTAAGCTTACTGCATAAACTAGCTGTTGTTGGTGCAACAACTAAGTCATCTTAGGGTTCATATATGTTTACTCCGCGAAAATTTGCCGATAATTACCGAGAATTAGTCAGTAGTATTGGTTTCTATCCATCGTTATTATCGGTGATATTTTTATTGTTTGCAGTACTTGTTACCACAACAGAGTACACCTCTTTTGTTATGGAGCTTAAGTCGCTGCTTGAGGTACTATTGGTTGATAGCGAAGAAAATGCACGAACGATTCTAAGTACATTAACGGGTAGTATTATTTCGCTAACTGTTTTTAGTTTTTCTATGGTTATGGTGGTACTAAATAGTGCCAGCGCAAGTCTATCACCAAGAGTATTACCGGGGCTTATAACGCGTAAATCACATCAACTTGTTTTGGGTTTTTATCTCGGCAGTATTATTTTTTCAATCGTTATGCTGATCAACATCCGTACTATGGATAATGGTGAAATAGGAATTCCTTCATTGGGCATACTTTTTTCACTTGTTTTTGGCCTGATATCGTTAGGCTTTTTTGTATTTTTCATCCATTCAATTTCAAGGGCTATTCAAGTCGATAACGTATTAAACGACTTATATAAGAATACTAAAAATGAATTGAAATCGATTATTAGCATGCAAAAAGATAACCCTATCGATGTATTTCCTAACTTTGACGATTGGTCGAGTATTTCAAGTAAAACAGAAGGTTACTTTAAAGGCGTGAATAGCGATAAACTATGTGCCCTTTGCCAACAACATGATATAAAAATTTATGTTGTAGTTAAGCAGGGTTTTTTTACTGTTGAAGGCTATCCGTTTTTAAAATGTAATCATGATTTATCTGATAACGTGCAACTCCTTGAAGATCTACTTAATTGCTTTATTTTTTATATCGAAGAATATGTAAGTGACAATTATAGGTTTGGAATGACACAGATTTCAGAGATTGCAGTGAAAGCGATGAGCCCGGGTATTAACGATCCTGGTACTGCGGTAAAGGCGATCGATATGCTCAGTATTTTACTCATTGATCGATTAAGCATATATAACGTTAATTACTCTTTAAAACATAGTGATGATAAACAGCCACTGTTATATTTCCATGAAACATCATTTGATGAATTATTGCATGATAACTTCACGCCAATCCGCAACTATGCAAAAAGTGATGGTTATGTGATGAATAATGTACTCGAAGCGTTCAAAAACATTTTGTTCAGAACCCACCAGAACAGTAAAGCAGCGCAGAGTCTATTTACTTATTTAGATGCTATTATCGATGATGTAAATGAGAATATTAGTAATCAGTATGATCGCGACCAAATAATTAATATGCTTAATGCTATCGCGAGGATCTCCCCTGAAATGGGAGATAAATTGGTGGCGAAATTTCGCCACCAATGAGTTGAGTGTTAATTTTTAATTAAATAAATTGCATAACTGTCTGCTGAAATTGTGATTTCGCCAGCATGATAGGCATCAGGTACGAAATTGCCTGAATTACTGTCTGACAGCATGGTTTTTTCAGCACGCATGTAAGGTTGAGCTGATACGTTCATAGGGGCATTTGAAGCACTATACAAACCTTTGAGTTCTACGTCGTATTCAGCTGCAAATTCTTTTGCCGCTGATTTTGCATCTGCAATTGCCATTTTTTGCACTTTCTTTTGCAATGACTCGTAACGACTCGATGTGAACTCAGTTTGATTTATTTCATTAATGCCTGCGTTCACTAAACTTTGCAGCAGTAATGGATATTTTGTTACATCCGTCAGTGTGAGTGAAAGTGTGCGACTAACTCGGTAACCAATAAAGTCTTGTTTACCTGTTTCACGGTTGTATTGATTTTCTCGGTTAATTGAGATTTGTGAACCATAAATACTTTTTTCATCAATCCCCTGCTGCTTTGCTAATTTAATCGCTTTAGCCATAGTTTGATCAGCTTTTTGTTTAGCGCTCATCAAGTCCTTATCAACTTCAACAATTGCAACGCCTAACTTTACATTATCGGCAATAGTGGAGATTTGCGCTTGGCCTTGAATATAAATGTGTGGGGCATCTGGTGTACTGGCTGCAAATACATTGAAACTTAGAGTCGCGGCTAACAATGGTAAATAACGCATACATATCCTTAATAGTTTTAATAACGTTATTAGATACCGTACGCGGTTAATTTAAAATGAACAAGCATAAAAAAACAGGCCGAAGCCTGTTTCTAGATAATTTACTAGTTAATCAGCAGTGATCACTTAGATACTACAACGTTTGTAATTACGGTATTTTGGTAACCAGTAATTTCTGTCAATTGCCGCCCATAACATATCATCGCTGATCTCAAGTGCAGCCCCCTCTTCGATGGCTTTTTTAGCCACCCCAAAAGCAATGCGTTTACTCAGTGTTTCAATTTCTGTTAGTGCAGGTAATAAACTCCCTTTACCGGTATTAGCTCGAGGTGATGATTCTGCCAATATTTCACTCGACACCATGAGCATTGCATCAGTAATACGGGTGGCCTTCGCCGCAATGACACCTAAACCAATACCAGGGAAAATATAGCTGTTATTACATTGTGGGATTACAAATGTTTCACCGTCATAAACAACCGGTGCAAATGGGCTGCCAGTTGCAACAATCGCTTTGCCTTGTGTCCAATTGATCACATCTTCCGGCAGTGCTTCAACTTGCTTAGATGGATTACTTAACGGGAAAATAACGGGCTGTTCGCATCCATTATGCATGGCGCGAATAACTTGCTCAGTAAATAAACCAGGTTGCCCTGATACACCAATGAGAATATCAGGAGCTGTGCAGTGCATCACATCTAGCAATGATGCGTATTCACCGCTGTATGTCCAATCAGCTAATTTATCTGTAGGTTGAGCAAGTGCTTGCTGGAAGTCGCGCAGTCCTTCCATACCTTGAGTTAACAAACCAAAACGATCAACCATGAAAACTTGGCTGCGAGCTTGTTCGTCAGAAATACCTTCCGACACCATTTGCGTAATGATTTGCTCGGCAATACCACAACCTGCGGAGCCTGCGCCTACAAACACTACTTTTTGTTCTGATAATTGTTCATTCTTCACACGACATGCAGCAAGCAACGAACCAACTGTAACCGCTGCTGTGCCTTGAATATCATCATTAAAACTGCAAATTTCATCACGGTAGCGTTTTAATAAAGGCATCGCATTAGGCTGTGCAAAGTCTTCAAATTGTAATAACACATTTGGCCAACGACGCTTAACGGCTTTAATAAATAGATCTAAAAATTCATCGTATTCATCTTGTGCAATACGTTTATGGCGAGCACCCATATACATAGGATCGTTTAATAACTTTTCGTTATTCGTTCCTACATCAAGCATAACCGGTAGCGTATAGGCTGGGCTTATACCACCACAGGCGGTATAAAGTGATAGTTTACCAATTGGAATACCCATGCCACCAATACCTTGGTCGCCTAAACCAAGAATACGTTCACCATCGGTAACAACGATAACTTTTACTTTGCCTTTGGTCGCATTACGTAAAATATCATCGATTTGATAACGATCTTCATAAGAGATAAATAAACCGCGCGCGCTACGATAAATATCTGAGAATTTTTCACAGGCATCACCCACGGTTGGGGTGTAAATAATAGGCAACATTTCTTCAAGATGGTCACGCACTAAACGGTAGTAAAGTGTTTCGTTGTTATCTTGGATGGCGCGTAAATAAATGTGTTTATTTAGGTTGTCTTTAAAACTTGAATATTGTTGATAACAACGTTCAACCTGCTCTTCAATCGTTTCATAGCGTGGAGGCAGTAATCCCGCAAGGTTGAAACTTTCACGCTCTTTTTGAGTAAATGCACTGCCTTTATTTAAGAGTGGCGTTTCGATCAGACCAGGGCCTGAGTGATGAATATAAAGATAATTTGGGTCAGTATTTGTAGTCATAAGTCCAAGCTTAACGAAGTCTTTAAGTTACGATCTGTCATTATTACTGTTGAATATTAAAAAGCAATGATATTCAATCTTGTCAGACCATTAGGAGAAAATAAGACGTGTGTGCTTAACACACACGTAAAAGTAGATTGTACATTAAATCACGATGTCAATTAAGGCTTATTCACTGGCATTTCGTGCTCTTTAAGAACAATACTTTGCTCACTTAAAGCGATCCCTTCGCGGCGAGGATCTGCGGCACCAAATAAAGTGCCATTGACGACTTCAACCGCATGCAAGCCAGAGTTTAAATCGACCACTTTTACTGTATGACCCCGCTTTTGTAAATCAGGAATAATCGCCTCGATAGCGGTGCCTTTTTCAATACTAGTGTAATTATTATTACGATTAGTAATTCTTGGCAAGTCAATGGCTTGTTGAGCAGTTAGTTGCCAATCTAGTACGCCAATAACCACTTGCGCGACATAGTCGATAATTCGGCTACCGCCAGGTGAGCCGACCACTAAGCGTAAACTGCCATCGTTATTAAACACCATCACCGGTGACATTGAGCTGCGCGGACGTTTACCTGCTTCAACACGGTTGGCTAATAATTTGCCGTTTTTGCGCGGCGACAAGGCAAAGTCGGTTAATTGGTTGTTTAATATATAACCGTTCACCATAACCGTTGAACCAAACGCCATTTCTATTGAGCTGGTCATTGATACCGCGTTCCCTTCACTGTCGACAATAGATACATGGGTAGTAGATGGCAATTCATACGCATCATCTTGTGCGTAACTTAGTAATGGACGAGGCTGCCCTGCATAGGCTTTTTCGTCTCGCTCACTTATTAATTTTGTCCGTTGCTCGATATAGCGTTTATCGAGTAGCTCATTAGTAGGAATATCTGCAAAATCGGGGTCGCCCATATACACATTACGATCCGCAAAAGCGAGTCGCGATGCTTGGCTAAAATAATGCAGGGCTTGTGCCGAATTAGCTTTAAATTGACCCATGTTCTTATCTTCAAGCAAAGCGAGAATTTGTAACACCGCGACTCCGCCACTGCTCGGTGGTGCCATAGAACATACTTTATAGCTATGGTACGGGGTGCAAACTGCGTCACGTTGTTTACTTTGATAATTAGCTAGATCGGTTAATGCTAAAGTGCCTGGCGCAACAATAGAATGAGTGACCGCAGCAACCATTTTCTTAGCGTTATCGCCTTTATAAAAAGCATCAATGCCTTTACTGGCGATTTTTTTGTAAACTTCAGCAAGTGGTTGGTTCGTTTTAACAGTACCAACAGCAAGCGGTTTACCATCTGGAAAAAAATAATCACGGATCACTGGAAGTGTTGTCACCCCAGGATTTATTTGTTTGGCTAATAAAGCATGTAAACGCGGCGATACTACAAATCCTTGTTCAGCAAGTTCTATGGCCGGTTTAAACAGTTCCGCCCATGCAAGTTTGCCATATTGTTGATGCGCTTTAGAGAAGGCATGCAATAAACCAGGTACACCCACTGAACGGCCGCCAACCACTGCTTCAATCCAAGGTGCCGCGTTACCTTTTTCATCTAAAAACAATGTTTCGTCAGCATTACTTGGCGCTGTTTCGCGGCCATCAAAGCTGGTTAGCTTATTATGACCTTTGTCAAAATACAGCATAAAAGTCCCACCACCAATTCCTGATGATTGCGGCTCGACCAAGGTCAAGACTAATTGCGTTGCAATGGCAGCATCGACTGCACTGCCGCCCTTAGCGAGTATGGTTTGTCCTGCTTTAGCAGCATAGGGGTTTGCCGCAGCAACCATATACTGCTGACCGGTGACATGTTGCTTAAGTTGATGGCCAGTGGCGGCTTCTGGCTCGCGTACTTCTCGTGGTGTTTGAGTGGCTAAAACAGGTAAAGTGAGAAGAGTTAAACTAAAGACGACGCTGGTTTTAAAAGGTAAAAACATAAAAAGACCTTAATTGCATTGAGATGTTTGGCATCTTAAAGTTAAACGGGCACAATATGCAAAATTTTGCTGTAAAAAATAAGAATAAAATGGTCAATTTACCACTTCAACCCCGATATATTTTACCCCCGCTGTGTTTAATGGCATTAAGCGCCCTATTTGCAGCGTTTAATTTAAATGATGTTTTAGAGTTTAATCGCCAGCTCATTGACCAAGGCCAAGTATGGCGTTTGATCACGAGCCAATATGTGCATGCTAACTGGGCGCACTTAGCATTAAATTGTGCCGGTATCGTACTGATATGGGCGTTACATGCTGAGCATACAAAACCGACGCAATATGCATTACACACCTTATTTTTGGCTGCTTGGTGCGGTATTGGGGTTTACTTTTTTTGTCCTGACATTCACATTTACACCGGATTGAGTGCACTACTGCATGGTGTCATTGTATGGGGGGCAATCAAAGATATTGAAGTTGGCATGAAAAGCGGCGGTTTATTGTTTATCGGTATTTGGCTTAAAATTACTTATGAACAATTTCATGGCCCCAGTGCTGAAGTGAGTAAATTAATTGCCTCTCGGGTTGCTGTTGATGCTCACTTAATAGGTGCAATTGGCGGAATAGTACTCGCAACGCCACTGCTGATAAATTATATAAAAAAACGCCAAGCATAAGCTTGGCGTTGTCTAAAAATTTAGTGCTTATAAACTTTCTTTAAATAGTTTATGAATACGACGGTATTCATCTAACCAACTAGAAGGCTGTACAAAACCATGTGGTTCGACTGGAAATATAGCCGTTTCAAAGTTTTCTTTTTCAAGCTCAATTAAACGCTGTACTAAGCGTACTGAGTCTTGGAAAAACACATTATTATCAACCATAGGAGCGTTGATCAATAAGCGGTTTTTAAGTCCCTGCGCATAATATATAGGTGAACTTTTTTCATACGCAATTGGATCTACATCTGGGTGATTTAAAATGTTTGATGTGTATGGACCATTATAGTGTGCCCAATCGGTAACTGGACGAAGCGCAGCCCCTGCTTGAAATAAATCAGGCTGAGTAAATAACGCCATAAAGGTCATAAAGCCACCATAAGAGCCGCCATATGTACCCACAGCACCGGTATCAACATTGGCATTTTCAGCCATCCATTTAACACCATCGGCTAAATCTTCAATTTCTGGGGTACCCATTTGACGGTAAATCGCCGTACGCCAATCACGTCCATAACCTTTTGATGCGCGATAATCCATGTCCATCACTACATAACCTTCAGAGGCTAGTAATGAATGAAACATAAATTCGCGGAAGTAACCTGACCAACCCATGTGTGAGTTTTGTAGATAACCTGCGCCATGGTTAAAAATGATCGCTTTGCGGTTTTTGCCGCTCTCACCTTCTACATAGTCTGCTGGGTAATACACTTTTGCGTATACCGGTTGTTTGGTATGACTTGACGGTACCGCAACAATTTTAGGCGCAATTAATTGTTTTGCTAAAAATTCACTCGATACTGTATGAGTTAGCTGCGTTGCAGTTGTATTCGCTTTTGCATCAGCAACATATAACTCTGGTGGAGCCATGATTTTGGAATGTGTTAACAATAATTTGCTTTGATCAGGGCTTAATTTATAGTCGGTCATACCGTCTAAGTTGGTTACTTGCTCTGATTTTGCCGTTTGTGGATCAACGCGGTAGATTTCATATAGACCAGGATGCTCAACATTGGCTTTGTAATAAATTGCACTGTCGTCATCTGTTAGTGTGAGGTTCGATACGACAAACCGGCCTTTGGTAAGTTGTGTTGCTTTACCATTGAGTGGTTTTTTATATAGGTGGCTATAGCCAGTTTCTTCAGATAAATAATACAAGGTATCTGAATTATTTAACCAGCCAAAATCGTTATAAGCATAGTTAACCCATGCATCATCGTGTAAACGATGTTGTGAAACAAGTTTGGAATTTTTAGTATCAACAGTAGCTAACCAACGGTCTTTGTTATCCCATGCTTCAAGCATAATCGCGACTTGCGTGCCGGCTTTGTTCCAGACGATAGCACTTTGATCCCATCCCCAATCCATCATTAGGTTGATAGCACGAAGTTCTTTTTTAGATTCATATGTTTTGCCGTCACGGGCATAGTTTTCTTTTTTAACTGCCGCTAATACATCTTCATCAAAACCAGGTAAAGTATCAAATGCGAGTGCTGTTTGCGTTTGCTCAGTTAAATCTATGTAGATAACTTGCGAGGTTTGTGGTTTTTCATCAGCAACACGACGACGTACTTTTTCAGCTTTTACCCGTGCATTATCAGCAATATAGTTTGGCATGATGTCGGATTCATCTCGCCAAGGTCTGGCTTCAGTGACAACAGCAATTAAGGCTTTACCATTTGGAGATAACTGCACATCGGCTAACTCATTGCCTTTACCTAAGTAAAACTGAGCATTGGCAATTGAACTATTTTGCTGGTTGAGTTGCTCTTTGCGCGCTTGTTTATCTTTTTTATTTTTATGGGTCAGCGCAATGTAATCAATCAGTTTATGCTGTTCTTTAGCGATGTAAGTTTCAGGCTCTGTAACTCCTTTTGGTGCATCGCTCAAATGAAGATTTACAAGCTCAGCTTGCAGTCCCGTTGCCAGATCTACTTTATAAAAAGAGTTTGCTTGACGATAAGCTAAATTACCATCAGTTAAAAATTGTGGTTTAGATTGTTTAGCACTGTCGTGAGTAATTTGTGTAATTGCACCTGTATTAATGTTCTTTACAAATATATTACCTTCAAATACATAGGCTTGCTGTGTACGATCTGCTGAATAAACAGCATCATCAGCCCCTAATGTATGCAATTTATTTAACGCTACTTGGCTTGCAGCTTGGCTATCAACAGCTTGTGCAAATAAGTCTCGAAGCTCATTACCTTGTTGTTTTTGCGCATAGACAACTGTTTTTGAATCAGCAGCCCAAAACGCACGCTCTGCTTGGCGGCCTAACCAATCAGGATGAGCCATTGCTTGCTCAAGTGTGATTGCGCTGCTACCTGTATCTGCAGGTGTTACAACAACGCTGGCAACAGTTGATTGTGGTTGCTCTGTAGGGGTAGATGCGGTTGATTGACAACCGGACAACATAACGCTGGACGCGACGGCAAGTGCAATTAAGGTTTTTTGAGTAGAAGATTTAAAAATCATAGGGCTTCTGTAAGGTTATTGTAATTCCCCCAATTTAAGCAGAAGCACCTATGTAATAGCAATTATTTCAGACAAACAGCCAAACTTTGCTGTTTAATAACCAAGTTACTTTATAGAAATATCTAACCACACCATGCGATGATCTGACGATGCATTACGATCTTTAATTAACCGGTACAACTCGCTACTTTTAGTTGGCCAAAATACCCCACCATCATGGACTTCAATGCCATAAGTTGAAGGCAAAACATAATCTGCACGAGCTTGCCAGTTTGCAGTGTAAGCCGCAGCATACTTTTCACTGTAGCTGGTTTTAGCGCCCTTACTGGTTGGTGTAAATTTGCTGTTTATTAATGGATTTTTTAAAAGTTGATCCGTTGTTTCTGGGCGTTTTTTATCTCCTTCAGGAGCCGCATTTAAATCTCCGACTATAACAAATCGTGATTTTTCAGCTAACCCGCCTTTGACACCATGATCGTCATAGAGGTAATCTGCGCTGGCGATATAATCTTTAATCAAACGTACTTCATCATGATTACGTAAGCCGTTTCTATCTTCAGCACCATCAAATACAGGAGGCGTTGGGTGCGATGCAATAACGTGCAGCGTTTTACCTTTTACAGTAACCGGAATATCCCAAAACGATTTTGAACTGAGTCTCAAAGCTTGCCATTCTTCGTTGTTATACCAATTTTCACCTGTAGTTGGATCAATAGGCATTTTAGCATCTGGCATATCTTTGTATTTAAAGGTTTGTAAGGTACGAATTTTATCAAAATCAATTGGGTAGCGAGATAAAACGGCCATACCATAATGGCCTTCAAAAAAGCCAAAACCAAATGCATCCCCTTTAATACCAGTTGCTTGGCCGTCATTATCTAGATCAAATGGCGTTTTCAAACCTGTGTTTACTGGGCCAACATAGCTGTACGGATAATCTATAGCGGGCTGTTTATTTTGGCTTTTAGCAAGGTAGTGCGTTTTAAAATAATCAATGCCTTGCGCTTTGCTGACATAATCAAATTCATTTAATAATAAAATGTCAGGGCGAATACGTTGAATGATCTCGGCAATATTTTTGATTTGTGGATGATCACTTTGTAATGCATTTACCAAACCTTTGGCATCAAGGGGTTTATCATTTTCAGCATAATTTGTTGCATCCATGCTCACATTAAACGTGGCTACACGTAAAGATGACGCGGCCAATGCTGAGTTAGAAAAACCACTGATTAATAGGCACGCTAATGTGGCGATAGAAAACTGCTTCTTCATACGATATATCCATCTAAAATTAATAACAAAATGACACTACTTACGACTATCCATAAAATAATTGCCATTATAAAGGGCTTTAGTCCTGCTTGTTTTAATACAGCCAGTGATAAGCCACTGCCAATTAAGAATAAAGTCATTACCAATAGTTGTTTTGCTACGGTGTTGATCAGCTGCCAGAGATCCGTAAATTGAGGCAAATACGTATTGATCAATGCAGCAGCTAAAAAACCAACAATAAATAAAGGAATGCTGGCCTTTTCTTCTGAGCGCCAAAAGACACCTGCAATCGTAGTGTAGGGAATGATCCACATCGCACGTGTGAGCTTAACTGTTGTAGCAATACTTAGTGCCACAGCTCCATAAGCTGCTGACGCCCCTACTACACTGCTGGTATCATGAATAGCTAACGCTGCCCATAAACCAAATTGGTGTTGGCTTAAACTAAAGTAATGACCAATGGTTGGAAATAGTAGCAAACCGACACCGTTTAATAAAAACACTACACCAAGTGCAACCGCTACTTCGTGATCTTTAGCTTTAATTACCGGCGCCATCGCTGCAATCGCACTGCCTCCACAAATGGCCGTACCGAATGATATTAATACACCTGTGTTACGATTTAATTTAAAGACTTGCGTTAAAATTTCACCAAGACCAATGATCGCTGTAATACTGACTATGGTCAGTACCAGCGAACTGCGACCAACTTCAATCACCTGATTAAAATCAACAGCAAAACCTAAGCCAACCACCGCGGCTTTGAGCATCCATTTACTTGCCTTTTGGGATAGCTCTGCAAATGGATTACCGAGCAAAATTGCAAACATCGCGCCACAAATTAGGGCACTACCACCACCAATCAAAGGGGTGATACACAGGACAAAACAAAGCAGGTATAGAGGCTTTTTAATCCGATCAGACACAGACAAAATAATCCCTTCGTTACGAGCGCACAATCTTTGTAGTGAGCTTATGCACAACTGGCGCTACAAGAATTACGGTAGGAAATGCGACACAAAATGCAAAAGCCCACGCCGCTAACCAAATAGAAACTATGTTATCAATTAAACCAACATTAAAAATTGAAATTACCAATGACATAAAACCAGACATAAATAATGCCATGAAAAAAGCGAATACCACGGTTCTGTATTTAGCGCTAATCATAAAACCATTCCTCAAGTAAAAAGCCGAGATAAACTCGGCTTTTTTAGTTAATTTAAAATCAACGCGGTGCTGGCCGCTAATACGCCGGGATAATCTTCCTCCGGAAGATACTCCGACAATTGTGCTAAGCGTTCACCTAACTCATGAAGGTTCGCAGCAGATACATTAATATGGCCCATTTTACGACCAGGCTTTGCTGTTTTACCATACCAATGACTCGTAACCTCAGCAATGCTTAGTACTTGCTGAGGAATCGCGGCTTGTCCGAGCACATTCACCATTGCCGTAACACGCTGTAATTGTGTGCTACCTAATGGCAGCCCAGAGACTGCACGCATATGATTTTCAAATTGACTGCAATGCGCGCCTTGTTGGGTCCAATGACCAGAATTATGAACCCGAGGAGCAATTTCATTGACCAATAACTGCCCTGCCACATCGAAAAACTCAATCGCCAATACACCAACGTAATCAAGCTCATTAGCCAATTTATTAAATGCATCTTCAGCTTGTTGTTGAATCACTGATTTTTCTTTACCGGCGATAGATAAGGTTAAAACACCATTGGTATGCTGGTTTTCAGTAAGTGGGTAAATAGCGGTATTACCACTTTTATCGCGAACACCTATGATTGATACTTCACGATCAAATGGGATCATTTGTTCGGCAATAATAGTGTGTGGCGCGGATTCAGTACCGGAGGCAATAAAATCAGCCATTTGTGACCATATCTGCTCAATTTGATCATCTGATTTTAAACGCCACTGGCCTTTTCCATCGTAACCGGCTTGACAGGTTTTGATCACTAATGGCTTACCCAAGCTAGCAACGGCTTGTTCTAAATGGGCTTTTTCAGTGATTAACTGATATGGTGCGCACTTAACCGCGGTTTTACTTAGTAATGCTTTTTCTAGGGCGCGATCGCCACCCGTTTTAATCGCGGCTTTACCCGGATAAAACTTTTTGCTTGCACAGCATAGCGTTAGCACATCATCAGGAATATGCTCAAACTCAGCAGTGATCGCATGAGCATCTACAATGGCTTGCTCTAACGTTGTAGTATAGATTTGCCCAGTTAATGGGTGAACAATTTTTTTACTACCAACATCATACGCAACCACATTTAAATTCAATGGCGCACCAGCTAAACACATCATACGTGCTAATTGGCCGGCTCCTAAAATTAAAATAGTCATATTACTCTGCTGGATTTGGGTTAGCTAAAATAGTTTCGGTTTGTTCTTTACGGAACGCTTCAACTTTGGCGAATATCTCCGGTTGCTGACAACCTAAAATCTGTGCAGCTAATAATCCCGCATTTGCAGCACCAGCTTCACCAATTGCTAATGTACCTACCGCAACACCTTTTGGCATTTGGCAAATCGACAGCAATGAATCAATGCCATTTAACGTTTTAGACTTAACCGGCACACCTAATACTGGTAACGATGTGAAAGCAGCGGCCATACCTGGTAAATGCGCTGCACCACCGGCACCGGCAATAATTACTTTAATACCACGTTCTGCTGCTGAACTTGCGTAATCAGCGAGTAGTTGAGGAGTACGATGAGCCGATACAACTTTAGTTTCGTAAGCGATGCCAAATTTATCTAGCATGATCGCCGCATGTTCCATAGTTGGCCAATCTGACTTGGAACCCATAATAATGCCAACAGTCATAAATACTCCTCAGTAATGGTTTTAATACCTATAGCGGACTTATGTCCGCATTAAAGGCGGTCATTATACACGTATTAATTGTTAAATTGCGAATATCGAGTAACAAAAAAGCCATGGCTAGCATGGCTTTTTGATCAGTATGTAAATTGAGCTTTAGCCTTCTTTACTGGCTAAATATTCAGAGTAAGTACCTCTGAAATCAATTATTTTGCCGTCTTTGATTTCCCAAATACGGGTTGCAACTGAGGATACAAATTGACGGTCGTGAGATACAAACATTAACGTACCTTCATAAGCTTCTAGCGCAAGGTTTAATGCTTCTATTGACTCCATATCCATGTGGTTCGTTGGCTCATCCATTAATAGGATATTTGGTTTATGCATCATAATCTTACCAAATAGCATGCGGCCTTGCTCACCACCAGATATTACTTTTACAGACTTTTTAATATCATTTTGTGAGAACAACATACGGCCTAAGAAACTGCGAACAACTTGTTCATCATCGCCTTCTTGCTGGCATTGCTCCATCCACTGAAATAAGTTCATATCGGTGGCAAATTCATCAGCATGATCTTGCGCATAATAACCGATATTATGGTTTTCAGACCATTTAAACTCGCCTTGCTTCGGTGCCAAACGACCTGCTAAAGTATTTAATAGTGTTGTTTTACCAACCCCATTTTCACCGATGATAGCGATACGCTCGCCTACTTCAACTAAGCCTTCAAGGCCAGTGAACAGCATATCGTCAAAACCTTGGCCTAAGTTTGTTAATTCAAGGGCATTACGGAATAACTGTTTTTCTTGCTCAAAACGAATGAACGGTGTTTGACGTGACGATGCTTTAACTTCATCTAATTGAATCTTGTCAATTCGCTTGGCACGAGATGTTGCTTGCTTTGCTTTAGATGCATTAGCTGAAAAACGCGAAACAAACTGTTGTAGCTCGGCAATTTGATTTTTCTTCTTGGCATTTTCACTTAATAAGCGTTCACGAGCTTGCGTTGCTGCAAACATATATTCGTCATAGTTACCTGGGTATATACGCAATTCACCATAGTCAATATCAGCCATATGCGTACATACAGAGTTTAAGAAATGACGGTCATGGGAAATGATGATCATTGTGCAATCACGTTGATTCAGTACATCTTCGAGCCACTTGATAGTATAAATATCCAAGTTATTAGTCGGCTCATCGAGTAGCATGATATCTGGGTCTGAAAATAACACTTGCGCAAGAAGCACTCGCAGTTTAAAACCAGGAGCAATCTCTGACATCGGACCGTAATGCTGATCAGTTGCAATACCTACGCCCATTAGTAGCTCGCCGGCTTTAGATTCTGCAGAATAGCCATCCATTTCAGCAAACTCAGTTTCAAGATCGGCAACCTTCATGCCATCCTCTTCACTCATTTCAGGCAAGCTATAGATACGATCACGCTCTTGTTTAATCGCCCACAGCTCTTTGTGGCCCATTATCACAGTGTCAATAACTGAATATTCTTCGTAAGCGAACTGGTCTTGGTTTAGTTTAGCAACACGTTCATTTGGATCAGTACTTACATTACCAGCTGACGGTTCCAATTCCCCACTTAAGATTTTCATAAATGTTGATTTACCACAGCCATTTGCGCCAATTAAACCATAACGGTTACCTTCGCCAAATTTAGCTGAAATATTCTCAAATAACGGTTTAGCACCAAATTGCATGGTGATGTTAGCTGTACTGATGATAGCGCTACCCTCCAACGGGGAAAATCAAAGAAATAAAATTGGCTGGAGTGTAAACCAAATAGGCCTATTTTTCCATGAATTATTAGCTTTGTGGGCTATAGCTGCAGTCCATCGAAATAAGCTAATTTAGGACAATTTATTATGCTAGTATTGTGTAGCTGCGCACAAAAAGAACATAAATTAACAATTCAAATTTCCTCTATCATTTTTTGATGATATTTTTTCACTTTAGCCATTAATTTAGCTTTGTTAGTCTGCGCGACCAAAGGACAATGATAAATAGCACACAAGGCAATATTAAATGAATAGAAAATTAATTGGGGTCATCATCGCAAGCGCGTTGATAGCACCGAGCGTAAACGCTGTTGAGGTTTATGATGACGGAAAAAACAATTTAACCATCGGTGGTTTTATTGACGCCAGAATAATCCACACACAAGGGCAAACTGAAATAGTTAATGGTGCATCACGGATTAGCTTTGATTTTAGTCGCAAACTAAAAGATCAGTGGTCAGCTTTAGCCTTATTAGAATGGGGTGTAAACCCTGTTGGTAGTAGCGATATTATCTATAACAACCGCTTTGAATCTATTCAAGATAAATTTTTATATAACCGACTTGGTTATGTAGGTATAGCACATGAAAAATACGGACAAGTGACAATTGGTAAACAATGGGGTGCTTGGTACGACGTAGTTTATAGTACTAACTATAGCCTAGTTTGGGATGGTAATGCAGCCGGTGTTTACACCTACAACAAAGACGATGGTGCAATTAATGGTACCGGGCGCGGTGACAAGTTATTGCAGTATCGTAATACGTTCGGTGATTTTAGTATTGCAACACAAGTGCAATTTAAAAATAATGATTTTTATACTTGCGATATCGAAGCCATTTCTGAAGCTGCTTGTCAGACTTTGTGGGAAAATGGCAGTGATCTTGCTCAACAAGTAGAATTTAATTCAACCTATGGGGCAGCCGTTACCTATTCAGTAAGCGACGACTTAAAACTTTCTGCTGGGTTTAACCGCGGAGAACTGACCGTAAATTACGCCGCAGGACGAATTCAGTCTGTTAATGATTTTATTTATGGCGCAGGCGTTACTTGGGGTAACTTCAACAATGATGGCCTTTATTTTGCCGCAAATATCAACAAAAATGAAAATCATGATACCGATAACTTAGGCCGTCTGATCAAAGACGCGATTGGGGTAGAGTCTTTATTATCTTATAAGTTTGATAATGACATTCGTACCTTCATTGCATATAACGTCTATGATGCTGGAACAGATTACGTGATCCAGCCAAATTTTAATGCCGACCCAAATGACAACTTTAAACGTCAATTTACAGTACTTGGCTTTCACTATCTATTCGACGAAGATACGATTTTTTACATTGAAGCACGTAAAGACTTTAGTGATTTTTCAAGTGCCGATAAAGAACAAGAATATCAAATGGGTCTATCAGAAGATGATGGCATTGCATTTGGTTTTCATTACACATTATAACTAGAACACTTACAGGCTGATTATTTAATCAGCCTGCTTTGCTAATATTTAGCACCCGCTGCGATCACATTTTTTTTGCTTTACCTTTAGTTGCAAACGCTTTTGTCAAAGCCAAATAACCTTCCTTAGGTCCTAAAATTATCCATAACATTAAAATTCCCCCCGGTAATAAAATTGCTTTAAGTAATGGTCCTAGCATGTAAGAATAAAAAATAATAAATGGGATAAATAGTCCGTAACCAATAACTTGTTTGATAAAGTTCATATAAGTTCCTTGTTTAAATGAGCGCGCTCACAAATATAATTGAGCGCAGTCACTTTTTCAAGTAACTTCATCTTTACTATCACAAGTTAAATATAATTAATTGATATACAATGAATAAAAAAACGCAAACCTATAATAAAATTCTTACCTCGGCTTGGCTGTTATTCTTAGAGCAAGGTTATGCTCATACATCTACACGAGAAATTGCAAAAGCGGCTAATGTGGCCGTTGGTACTGTGTTTAGTCATTTCGAAAATAAAATCGACTTACTAAAAGCAGGAATGCAGCAACAAATAGATACGATCATTCATCAGGCTAGTTTAACTGATCGCCAACATGCACCAAGGCTTAAGTTACGTCACTATGCCCTACCGTTGTTTGAATTTTATTGTAATAACATTGAATTTAGTAAAATATTGATAAGCGATATGATTTGGCAAGCAGCTTTTTTTGAACAGCAAATGAGTGAGTTTAAAAAACGGCTGTTCAATGAACAGCAAGAGTTTGACGATATAAAAGCAAGTGTGATGTTAGATTGTTATTTTATGACCATTATTTCAGGGTTAAATGAACCTGCGCCAGAACCTGAAAAAATGCTACGCCAACTAACCAGCAAAATATCTATTCTTTAGCGACAACTTATTTCACTCTGTGTTTCACTTTGGGCATTAAATTTAAGCTTTTAACTTACCCTTTGTTTAAGTTAAAAGCTTAACTTAAAGTAATAGCGCTTTTCTATGTGGTTAAGTGCATTTTTATTTGACCTGAACCTGATTACTTTAAGAACTCTGTAACTGCCCTATTAGTAAATCGTTGTATCAATGAAGATCCCTCCATAGCCAAATAAGCATAACTCTTGTGATACGTTTAATCGAATTACTAACTTTGATTTATCAAGCTCATAATTCCTTTTGACAGCTTTTAGTTAAAAATAACGCTTATGCAAAGTTATCTTAATTAATAACTTTTAGTATGATGTGTTCTTTTGCTGTTTGTTACGCAGATTTGTTACTATCTTATTCTTTAGTTAAGCATATTAGTTTATTGATGAATTATAGAAATCGAGTGCCTGCTTAACACTATGCACCGGGTTTTCCCTGTGCTCTAAACCTTCATTAATTCTGCTATTCCAAATAATATCATTAGCATATATGTTAAGGCTATTATTAAGACCAGCAAAGGCACTTAACATTAAAGGATGCTCGGCGCCTCCTACTGTTATATAGAGCGACAGCGGTATGTTATCGTCTGTATTGAGGCATCGTTGCGATAAGAATCGATCAAACTCTTTTACAACGGTCATATCGTCGTACCAAGCAGCCGGACTAAATGCAAAATAACCGTTAAACAGCCAAGGCTTTGTACTCATAGTGTATAAAACAAAACTCCCTCCTGCTGAATAGCCCGACAAAACACGATTATTATCTAGCTTATAATGTGATTCTAAATACGGTAATAACTCACCTTCAATAAAAGCCAAAAATTGATCTGCTTGACCAAATAATTCTGGTGAATTTTCACTTGCTGGTCTTGCTTGGGTATTCACATCTTGGCGTGCATACGGCGGCACTAAATCACGATTTCTGGTAAAGGTCCAAAATTGATTAGGAATAGACACTAAAATTGTATCTTGCTGCGCTGGTAACTCAGCCATCACTGAATCCCACTGCGTAAGATTAAAGTTACCATCGGTTCTAATGATCAAGGAGTAGCGCTTATTTGGCTCAAAATTGTTAGGTAAACGAATAAACACTTTCCTACTTTCATCCAATACCTGAGAATAAATAGTGATGTCTTTAAAATTTGACGTGTAATGCGCGTTATATTTATAAATGACAATAGCGCATGCAATGAAGCCGGCTGTACTCAATAGAATTATGATTGCAGTGCGATTTAGTTTTTTTAATAGCAGCATAGCTTTCAGGTAAAGATTGTTTTAAAAACAATACCCTTTCTGTATTTTTAATTAAACTACCGTTATGTAACAAAGTGTGATTTACAGTTGATACAACCATTGTTCACTCGCTACATGAGTGAATTTAAAACGGCGAAGTAGTTGCTGGCTTTGGCTATTTTCTGTCGCCACTTTCGCCTGTAAATTAGTAATGCTCAACTCATTGCCTAACTGCGCAACAACGGCTGTTATATTTGTTAGCATAAATGCTAATGCTTCAGACATAAACCCATTCCCCCAATGATTTGGTGACAACTCAAAACCTAACCAAGCAGTATCTTCTTCAATATCATATAAACCAATGCAGCCAATCAAGGTCGACGTATTTAGTAAGTACATTCCAAAGCGCAGCGTATTTCCTTCATACATGCCAGTAATATCATCTTGGATCAGTTGTTTTACGTCATCACGTGCAAGTGGCACTGCATAGTCATTAAACTGAGCAACTAACGGCTCAGACAAAATAGCCCACAACGCACTACAGTCCCTATGCTTAATTGGCTTTAATGTGATTCGACTTAGTGCAAACTCATTGTTCATAAATAAAATTAAATTACGGCTTTAAAGCCCGCTATTATTCCCTTAAGATACCCGCCATACAAGTTAATAACTGAGCTAATTATGAATGACGAATTTAAAGTAATACAACCAACAACCACAGTTTATTGCCCAAAGCGCGGTGAAGGTTGGACCCTTACAGGTATTACTAGCATTAATGAATTTACATCGGTTATGTTTGATGGTGTGCGTTATACGTTACCCGCACGTGAAATCATTGAACAGTTATTACCTAACCAGCTTGCTCGTGAACAAAAATAGCCACAACTTAAAATTCCCCGTTAAAGATACAAAACAAAGCCTTTAGTATTATAAAACACCTCAATTTAGCCAGCATTTCGTGTATAAATGCCAACCGTTTGTTAAGATATGTTGCTTTTGTAATCAACCATTAGGATAATTGTATAATACTTTGAGGTTAATAACGGATGCGCTCTGCTTATAGGAATTAAGCAATACAATTTTGGGAACAAGGATAGGCAGCTATAAACCAAATTGTAATTACCTCAGACTAACTATAGCTGTAACAATGGATCCTCGTTAAAAGGCCTACTCTAAATGAAAACAACACTAAAAATTACAACCCTGTCTGTTGCTATCCTTTCATCTTTGCAAGTTGCGCATGCAAACCAATGTAACGGTCAACTTTATGGTATTAATGCTGGACGCGGTGACACCGGTATTATATTTAAACTAGACGAATATACACAACAAACTCAAGCACATTCTAGAGCTAAATACAGCTCTTCAGCGCTTGCTCATATTCCGGAAACAAATCGCTTGTATTACATCTCAGCACCTCGCCCTATTGAATATCAAGTAGATGTTGAGCACTTAGGTTTTAATTCAACAGAGCTCAAATCTCTACCTATTAGTGGCAGTAAGTTTAAGTACATCAAATTGGCCTATGTTGATTTAGATACAAACGAACATGTTGAAGTTGGCAGAACAAGTAACATGTATCGTTTAGTGTATGACCAACAGAATAATCGCTTACTTGGATCATATAAAGATAAGCTATACGCGATTGATCCTGAAACTAGCGAAACAACTTTACTTGGAAATATTACAGGCCTTGAAAATGACCAAGGTATCTGGCGTGGTGACATGGTATTTAAAAATGGTGAATTAATCTTAGTCACCAGTACAAGTTTATATACTGTGAATGTGCAGGAACTTACGGCAACAAAATTATCTGATCACAACTTAACGACTGTCACAGGCGCTGCACTTAACCAGCAAGGTGATATTGTATTAAGCCGAACTATTTTAACTGATCTAGGCCATTCTAATAAATCTGAGTTGTACAAAGTAAATAAAAACACTGGTAATACCTGCCATGTTGCAGATTTTCCAGTACGTTTAAATGATTTAGCAACTAATTTTAACGAATCAGTTGCATGCTACGATGCACCAGTTTGCACCGTGTCAGATATTCCAAGCTTTACTATTGTACCGATTGTTGATTCAGTAGACGAAGGTAGCGCATTATCTTATAAACTAGAGCTAAGCAATAGTTATGAACAAGATAGTGATATTTATGTATCGACTTCAGCAGGAACAGCAACAAGTAGCGACTACAGTTTCTCTGATCAAGTCATTACTATTGCGGCAGGTGAAACAACTGCTTCATTTACAATCCCAACAATTGATAACGATGACTATAGTAAAACTAAAACCTTTACCGTCAATGCCGTTGCTCAGCTTAATGTAACTGGTTCAAGTTCTCTACCAGCGTCTATCTTAAATGATGATGCTCAGTGTATTGCCGAGAATTACACACGGATCAGTTACTCTTTTATCTCTGAAAATTCTGGTTATAATAATGATTGGGGTATTAAGGTTAATAACCAATATATTAAATTGTTAGATGAGCATGGAGCATCAGGTTATTACGACGTTAAAGCCAGTGATTCAATCGTTTACGTACTTTCCGTGAACGGTAATGCAAACAATCTTAAAACAGCCTATAAAGCCAGTGTTACTAAGCAATATTGGGAAGATCAAAACGACAGAGACTACAATGACTTCGTCGTAAATGTCACAACACAACCAATTCAAAAAGGCTGTAATTAATCTGAACTTAGGATAATAAATCCCTTACCCAAGGTTCAGGTAATTCATAACTTTCCTGTTTATCATTATCAAATTTACCCCACAAAAAAGCCAGCATCGCTGGCTTTTTAACGTCTAAATTGAAAATTAACGTAACGCGTTAATTCGACCATAAAGTGGTGGGGGTGAAGAGAATAACTCAGCCATACCTTATACCAATCGACTTAAATATTTAACCATTCTAGCGGGCTAAATAAAGCGCTGACTGCGTTAGTGATTTTTTATGTACGACTGCATGGATGCAGGAGGTAGAGCAATGCAGGAGCAATTGCCGAGAACAACTACATGTCAAAATTCCTGCCTTGTTATCACTGTATTTATCTGTCGCTATAAATGGTCAGTAACTTAACACGACTAGTATTAACCACTAGCAATACCCACCATAACAATAAAATAGACACCCACTTTTAATAATCTCAGACTAAACATGATTTTTATCTGGTAATTTTACTGTGTCCCCTAACATGCTCTCAATTTATCATGCAAATAAACAACTCATGATAAAAAACCTAAATAACAAACACACTAAAAAGTGCATTATTGCAATGCGCAGCTTTTTGTTTGGTTGACGTTTTAAGCAAGTAGCTTTTCTATATTATGAGCAAGACAATAAAGTTGCCGCATAATGCAATGAAAGCATTACTTTCGTTTTTCCGAGTAAGGTCAATTTATTCATGCATTTTTAACTGTAATATTGCACAGTTTACTTACAAGCAAACAGGCTCAATACAGCCTAACCTTTTACCATTCCTTAAATAAAAAGCTTTCATCGCCCTATTGAGCTGTCTTTTTGAGCTTCATTTTGTCGATGTAACTTACTTGCAGTCTTCCAACGCTTATCGACTAACCGTGGGTTTAGAACACAAGATCCCCCGTTTAGTAATAATGTGTTACAGGCAACAGTGGTGCTTTTTATAAAAATAGTACGCACTAATTAGATACGCAGTTTAATCAAGTTGAAGGTTAGTGATCGACTCGCCATATCCATACAGTGTGGTATCACCAATACCAAAAAGGCGCTTGGAAGCGAAAGCTCTTGTCAAAGCTCAAAAAAAAGGCATTAACATTGCGCTAGGCAATGACTATTTAGCGTCACAAGGTTTAGTGTCATTGAGAGATATTTGGATCAATATTCATGAGGGGAGATGAGCCGCCCATTGCACTTGCTGTTAATAAAAAGCGCATGATGAGCGGTCTGGGGCTTGATGTTAGAGACCCCCGGCTACCCGATTATGCGCCAAATTCCACATAGTTTAAATTTCCCAATTTATTAAAAGTAGTTGTTGGCTCTTGTTTAACAACCTCTTTGAACTGTATGTCACTATATAGGTTTTTACCATCAGCCTTTCGGAAAGCTCCGTTTTTAAACCCCTTAATCCATTGCTTATTCTCATAAGACACCTCAATACTTGTTCCACCGAAAATTGTTCTATTAATTTTATCTTCTGTGACTGTTTGTTTTAGAGGGTTTATCTCTATGTCAAAACCGCTACTTGTGTAAAAGCAGGTTTGGAACTCTACGGCGACGTCTTTTAAGGAGGCTGAAAAAAGATCAGGATTAAACCATATTATTAGCTCACTATAAGACTCATTACCGATTTTGGCTTCAAAGAGAACTTCAAAACCCAATTTTGATTCTGTTTCTCCATGGAGTGCATAGTATTTGTCGTGGCCTTTTGACTTAAGTTTATTCTTAAACGCTCTAATGCCGATATCCTGTCCTTTGGGAATACCATAAGGCCCGTGTATCACAAAGCTACTAGGCAGCTCTCCGAATTTAGAACTAAAAAAGTCTAGTAGCAGATCTACTAAATTCGGGCGGTGAATTCCACTTTGATCGGCTCCAATAGAATAGAGTTTGAGAGCAGTTAACTTTTCCTTTTTTCTAAAAATCATCCCAGACACTCTTTTGGCGCATAGACATAATGACTCCCACACGGTGTTAGCCTCCGCTTTTCGTGGGTTAGCTTAATTCAAAGCCAGAGCCATAATTAGTTTGTCTATCAACTAAACAGCAGAGGCTAACATGAATAAACATAG